>JBGSRE010000801.1:0-10807 GCA_041737755.1 Oligoflexus sp. | reverse complement strand
GTCCGAAGAGATGGACACAGTCTTTTCCAAAGGTGCTTTTGCAGCTTGATCCTTATCCCACGAGACATGGCCCTCCTTTTGAAATTCTTAGCAACTTTAATACCCAGTGCTTTCCCTTCGGAATGATTCGATAAACTATAGCTTTGTAATAAAGCCTTAGGATCCGACCGAAACAATAGAAGGACGGTCTTATAATGGAGGAGCAACAAACTATGACCCTCACGGCCAAAAAAATGCCGGAAAGACAGATTTCGGATCCTGGACCTATTGCTGAATTAAAATTTGAACCGAGCCAGATACCAGTCATTGCCGAGATAGAAAATCATGAAACACTGGGAACTGATATGATCATGCTACAGAAGGCTGATCTCTGGATGTCCCAGTTCAAGAAGCGTTTGAATTTTGGAATCATTGTTATGGTCATGCTCTGGACCGGTGTGTCTTACTACAAAAGTATAGAGATGCCCACGGATATTCCAGAAGCAGAATTGCTGGTAGCTCATGACGATGCAGAATCGAAGGATTCTACCTTGGTTGATTTGATGGAAAGCGATCGTCTGCTCCGTCCTGTTTCAGCGGAAGTCGTCGCTACTGAAAATCTAACCGAAAGTGAAGCTGGGGATGCTCCCGCGCTCGATGAAAAAGTTGCGGCCACGGCTATGGATAAGTCGCCAGTAGTCGTCACACCGAACAAAGCCGTCACGAAGGCTTCCACAAAAAAAGCTGTGACGCAAAAGACCAGCAAACCAAAGAGTAAAGTGACGAAAGCAGAGAATAGAAATCAAAAGAAGCTCAAGAAAGCGATAGCAGCTAAAGCTGCACCATAAAAAAAATCCGCGGTAGCTATGCTTCCGCGGATCCTCATCATATTATGATGACCTCTCTCGCCTATCCCTTAGATGCCAGGAGTCGAACCCGAAACTCGTTCTCATTCGCGCACAGTCTGCTTTAGCTTTTTAGCGAAGGCTCTTATATCTGTTTTAACCGATTATTGACTGGCTGGCCAGTTCTAAGTTTGTTGGAACGAAGTGTTTTTGGAGAAATCCTCTTAATACTATAAAAACAGTTAGTTAAATACTCATAAAGGACGTCATTTAGACGCTTTTAATGGGTCTTTTTCCCTGCTTCTTTTGGCTGGCAAAGCCCGGCCCAATAGATCTCTCGTCTTGCGCTCCAGAGTGCTGACTGCTAATCCAGAAGTCTCCAGGAGTGGACTCTTGCCTATCGATCCTTCAGCGCTGCAGGAAAACTATCGTCTTCTCGCCGAGAGCTTGAAGCCAATGATAGCCTGTTGGAATCAATCCGTCATACAAGTCTGGCCTGCCTGTCGGGATGCTCTGCCTTCCGCCTGGTTGGAACCTCTTTTAACTTGGCCGGAGGGTGAGCTCTATGCCTTGGATGAATGGATTTCAAGCGGCGATCCTGCCTATCGAACGGCAATCAGCAGCAAGGTTCCAAGCGGATTCAACGAATATATGCAAGGGCTGCAAGCTCTGATTCAATTTCCTAGTTTTGTTGCGTCTCGGTCTCTTTCGGCTGAAAATCGATTGCGGATGACAGTGAAAAAACAGCATGAAATCAGCTCTCTTTTGCCCTTTATCGAGACCGAGATGCTGACTCGAAAAATTGAGAGGGGTTTGGATATCGGTGGTGGTGCCGGACATCTGGCCCGTACCTTGGTCACAGAGCTGTCATTGCCGATGATCAGCATCGATCGTGATCCAGCTTTACAAGATCTCGGACGAGCCCTTTTGAAAAAGCATGGGATGGAGGAAGGCGAGACCAGTCTTCGCTTTCTATCGAGTGAAGTGATGGCAGGAAAGCAGCAAGATATCGATGTCTATTTTCAAGGATCCTGTCTCAGTCTTGGCCTTCATACCTGTGGGCCGTTAGCTTGGACCCATCTTTTTAAGAGTAGCGAAAGTCTTTGTCTGCTGAACTTTGGCTGCTGCTACGATCGCATGACTCCAGAACGTGATTGTCATCAAAGTCTGTTTGCCAGGCAGCATCGCTTACCGATCACTAGCTTTGCTTTGTTTCTGGCCACCCGCGGACGTCGGCGCAAACCTAATGAACTGCTGATGCAAGAGCGAGTGAACTCCTATCGATTGGCGCTGCATGTTCTTTTGCAAGAAGAAGGTCTTTGCGAAGGCTTCATGGCAGTGGGTGATGCGGCTCGATCGACGTACCTCCTGGGTTTTGCAGCCTATGCCGAAGATCGTATGAAAGCTCTGGGCTGGGCGAATCATTTTTCAGCCGTGCGGGCACAGCGCCTCGTCGAAAGTCCTCGTATGCGAAGAGCAATGCGCGAATTCTTTTTGGTCAATGTGCTGCGCAATTGTTTCGCTCGTCCGCTGGAAGTTCTGCTTTTACTCGATCGCGCGCTGTGGCTTAGTGAGCAGGGTCGAGAGGTCAGCCTTCTTGAATTTTTTGATCAGCGTCATTCACCGCGTAATCTCGGCCTTTTTGCGGCCTTTCCTGAGGCAATTCCTTGATTCAGAGCATAATTTGCCTGAACTGTATGCTGATCCAAAAAAACTCTCGCTAAACCTTTGCTCGGAAACGAAAGCTCTGGCCAGTTCTTGTCGTTTTTCCTAAAATCCAGCCGCTGACCCGATTCTATGCGCAATGTGCACGAAGAAGCCTGTCATAGCTCTTGCAGAAGCTTGTAACCATGCCGATGGTTTCATATTGTGATGGAAATGCGCAGCTGCAGTCGGGCAACACGTCAGCAAAGCTAGCACGGCAAGACATAAGGACATAGCAATGAGCAATTCCTATCGCACCGGCAGCAAGGATCTTTCATCCTGGGAAAACCTAGCTCGGAAAGACCTGGGTGCCGCACCCATCGAAAAACTTAACCGGTCCACTCCCGAGGGATTGCCGATCAAGGCACTTTATACGGCAGCGGATTTGGAAAACATTGAATCTCTTGACAGTTTGCCTGGACTACCGCCCTATACGCGCGGTCCAAGGGCAACAATGTATACGGTGAAGCCCTGGACTATTCGCCAGTATGCGGGATTTTCGACGGCTGAAGAGTCCAATCGATTCTATCGTCAAAACCTTGCGGCCGGTCAGATGGGTCTTTCCATCGCCTTTGATTTGGCGACGCATCGAGGCTATGACTCCGACCATCCTCGCGTCACGGGCGATGTGGGCAAAGCCGGCGTGGCGATTGATTCGGTCGAGGATATGAAGATTCTTTTCGAGCAGATCCCGCTCGATAAGATGAGTGTGTCGATGACCATGAATGGTGCGGTGATTCCCATTCTCGCTGCATTTATCGTCGCTGGCGAAGAACAGGGAGTCAAGCCTGAGCTCCTATCGGGAACCATTCAAAACGATGTTTTGAAAGAATATATGGTACGGAACACCTATATTTATCCTCCCGAACCTTCCATGCGTATCGTCGGCGATATCATCGAATATACGGCTCACCATATGCCACGATTCAACAGTATCAGCATCAGTGGCTACCATATGCAAGAGGCTGGAGCCAACTCGGCAATCGAGCTGGCCTTCACGCTGGGCGATGGTATTGAGTACGTCCGGGCCGCTCTGGCTAAAGGTTTAAAGGTGGATGAATTCGCGCCACGTCTATCATTCTTCTTTGCTATTGGCATGAATTTTTACATGGAAATTGCAAAACTGCGAGCCGCCCGCACTCTTTGGTACAAACTGATGAAGCCCTTTGAGCCAAAAGACGCGCGGTCTTCCATGCTGAGGACTCATTGCCAGACTTCAGGGTATTCTTTGACGGAGCAGGATCCTTACAACAATATTATTCGCACCACCATCGAAGCGATGGCGGGTGTGTTTGGTGGGACTCAGTCACTGCACACCAATTCTTTTGATGAAGCCGTAAGTCTGCCATCTAATTTTTCGGCACGTCTGGCGCGAAATACCCAGCTGATCATTCAAGAAGAGACCGACATCTGCCATGTCGTAGATCCTTTTGGAGGCAGCTATTTTATGGAAAAGCTCACCGATCAGCTGATGAATGAAGCCGAACGCATCCTGCAGGAAGTGGAAGCAGCCGGCGGCATGGTCAAAGCCATTCAGCAGGGTTTGCCTAAACTCAAGATCGAAGAAGCGGCTGCTCGTAAGCAGGCGCGGGTTGACTCCGGTCAGGATGTGATCGTCGGCGTGAATAAATACAAGCCTCAGGAAGAATCCCAATTCGAGGTGCGTGATGTGGATAACACGCTGGTGCGCGAACAGCAGATTGCACGATTGAAAGACATTCGCCAAAAGCGCAATAAGGCTCAGTTGCAGCAAAGTCTAGAGGCTTTGGAAGCAGGGGCCCGATCCCAGGGTAATCTCCTGAGTCTGGCCGTCGACTGCATGCGGGCCCGAGCAACTGTCGGGGAAGTATCGGATGCTTTGCGCCTCGTCTTTGGTGAACATCGAGCACCCATTCAATCGGTGAGTGCGGTCTATGCATCGGAGTATAAATT
Source organism: Oligoflexus sp. (assembly GCA_041737755.1). Taxonomy (GTDB): domain Bacteria; phylum Bdellovibrionota_B; class Oligoflexia; order Oligoflexales; family Oligoflexaceae; genus Oligoflexus. The sequence goes on along the minus strand of JBGSRE010000801.1, from coordinate 6,347 downwards.
GAAAACAGATTTCGAAGATGCTAGCCTTGCCAAGCAAGGAAGATCTGCAAAGACTGTCGGCTGATATCGATCAGCTTATCGTTACGAACAATGCTTCCACTCTGCCCAATACCGTGGTTTTCACTGACGAGGAACGAGCATCGCTTCGCCAGAAGATCGATCTCTTCACGCCCAAACTGCAGTCGGCTTTTGCTGCCAAACATGCAGAGTTCATCGGTAAGATTGCAGCTTTGGATAATGCAACATTTAGCGCTTCGTTTACCGAGTGGCTAAGTACTCATGCACAGAATGTCTTGAATTCTGTTTCCGGTTCGGAAGTGAATGGGACAAGGACAGTGAAGGGGAAACCGGTCCTTCTAAAACTGCCAATATTTAGCTATGACGGAGAAACCCGCCTGCAGCTGGTCAACACCTTGGCGACCATCAGCGGCAAGGAAGCATGGCGGATGAGCAGACTGCGCGCGGCTCTGGCAAAAGATTTCCGCGGCATAGTTGGCAAGCCTGTTCCCGACCTTGAGCGAGCATCGGCTGGTGATTTTGATGAAATCGGTGCCGAGTGGATCACCGCCAATTCCACCATCTACAAGGCTATCCTTGCCAAGTAAATCGTTGAGCAAAGCTGGTCGTCGGACGATGGCTCATTTAAAGGCTAAAACGTCAAAGTTAGGATTAACGGAAGGCGTTCCATTATTGTTTCCTACATAGGATCGACAGCCATTCGCCATATGAGTACCAGCTTTGCCAGAGATTTGAGCATTCAGACTCAGACAGATGTAAAGATTAGGCCCTATCGTTGCACCCGTATCGTCGGTCCCAGCAATGATAGAGCCATTAGGAATTGATGTCGTTGTGGTGTTGGCAAGCCCTCGAGCCCAGCGGACCAGATCAGTTGGATTGCCTTTGCTGGCCATGAGTAGATCGTAATTAATGCTCCTAAAGACGGTTCCGCCGTACTCGTAGAAACACTGGCCATTTTTTAAGTCACCGTTAGCTGTCACCATAGATCCCGGCTGTGTGCCGCGGGTCTGGCCTGTGGTCGCATCGGTGTGACGAGAGCGGCAGACGTAGCGTTTGCTGGCCGCTCTTGCTTCCAAGGGGACCTGGGTGGCTTGAACAATGCCATTCGGCACCCAAAGAAGTTCCTGCTTAGTGAGGGTTAGACTTTTGCGCATAGGACCGGAAAATCTTTTAGCCGCGTTGAAAGCAACAAAAGTATAGTTCCAGCTCTCTTCATTTTTTACAGTTTTATCGATAAATTCCGCCATCGGGCCTGCAACCATAATGATCCCATTACCTAGGGCTTGATTAGCCGTATAAGTTTTGCCGTCTTCTGGCAACGCGGTCAGGGCATCCTTGCTGCGAATAATCATCCAGTTGCCGCTGGGAGCTTTTGGTGTGATCTTGACTTCATTATTTCCATCGACCAAATCAAACTGTTCGGTGATGCTTGGAATCTCAGGAGACCATACCCAGCTGGCCAAGGTCGCCAGACTTTGTTCTTCACCGCTCGCGCTTTTACCAACAACACAGATCACAATGATTGCTGGGCTCTCTTTGCGATCCGAAAGATCCAACTTGATTGGAGTCGTGACCGGAACATAGCTGGAATAGTCAGCGGAAAACTGACAATCCGAAGTGGAGTCTTCCAGCTTCCACTTGTATTCAGCCACGGCGGTGACGCTGATTTCGATGAGATTGTTTGGACTCTTTACATCCGGATAGCCAGCAAGCTTGGCTAAAACAGGCAGAGCCGCCTGCGGCGAACTAGCAGCAGGAGGAGTGCCTGAAACTTTCGAAGTGGCATCGCTGCCCGCTGCTGCTTCAGGGGCCTGAAAGGTCGGCACTGATTTTTTAGTGTCCGGTTGGAGTGCCTTACAAGCACTTCCTAGCGTAAAGCTTAATATGATGAGTATGGCCTGAGTGTATCGCTTCATTTACCGCCCCATGAGATCGTGAATTTACAGTTTTGCTGCAAAAACCAAGCCACGATCAGAGCGATGAGCAAGCACCTGTAAGTTCATAGAAAAAGATCAGCAGCAACAAGAAAGGACTATAAAAAAAGCTGAGACCTCCGCCTAAGATCTAGTCACAAAAGAGAGCAAGCTGGGCTGGCAAAGCCTTGACGAGCCATGTTCCAGAATCTCTTTGGAAGCTAGGAGGCCGGCGCGCTGAAAGCACCCCGGGCTCTCTAGGCTAGGTGGCCCTGGGCAGATAGCCGCGACATTTTTCGGGGTTCAAATTCTCGCCAAAGAAATCCCGCTCGATGCCGAATGTTTTCTGCACGCTATTCAGGAGGAGATGCTGGGCAACCGGACTTCGAGACGCGTTCAAGTCATCAATGCTGCGGATTCCACCGGGAGCGAAATCTAAAAAGCGCCCCATCCGAAAAGTCTTCATCTTCTGTCCCAATCCTCCAGCCAGGACATAAGGCAATCGTCCGCTTTGATGTGCGGCCTGATCGCCTAATTGAGTGGTCCAGACTACCAAGGTATTGTCGAGCACTGTGGATCCATCTTTTTCTAAGGCGCTATCCAGTCGGGTGAGGAAACGCGCCATAACCTTTGCTTGAGCTGTTTGCACACTGCGAACGATGAGGGATGGGGCAAGGGAACGAAATGAATCGCCAACGAGCTGAGCATGGGCCACATGCTGGTGAAAGTCCTTAATCTGCATATTGCCACTTTTCCGTCCCTGCTGATCGTAAGTATCGACGTTTTTTCCTAAAAAGGAATCTTCGATAACGGTATGATGCAGTTTAAGACAGGCAACCTGTGTCATGCCGAGGATAAGACCATCAGCTACGAGATCAAGATCTCTCGTATAGAGATCATAGGGACCATCGACCTTGATCGTTTGATTGTAATCCGGATCGCTAGGACGAGTGGGAATCTTCCCGACCGGTGCTTGGATGTCGACGATCAAACTCAGTTTTTCTTTCAATGTTGCTAGGTACTCATCGAGTTTGATCTGAACATCGGCGCTCACACGCGACCGCAGGAGCTGGGTGTCGGCGATTTGCGCCTGCCAAAGATTCTTTTGAAAGTTTTTCACTAGCCCTAAATTTTGCCCCTGATCCTGCTGGAGATTCGCTGATACATGAGCAAAAAGTCCATCAAATATGCCCACGGTCGAGCCCACGCCGGCAATGGGATAACCAGCATTTGCATAGTAGTATTCGGAGCCAGGTCCAGAAGCTGGACCGCCAATGGAAGCATAGAGCGGCCGATTTTCGCGCAATTTTTCGATAATCCCTCGGTCCACGGAAGGACCTCTCGCGAAGTTGGGGTCGCCGGGTTTCGAGTTGGCCCAAGCTGTAAACGTCACGGCTCGTACCTCATGATTGTCGACTCCGCGGAAGGCTGCGGCATAGTTTCCGACGCCGTTGATAATCAGTAATTTTTGCCGAAGAGAGGCGAGTGGACTCAGAACGGAGCCATCGAAATCAATATTGAAATCGTTTTCTCCCCCTTGGGGTCGCCACCAGTAACTCGATCCGCCTGCTTCGCCACACACGAACACGATTCGCTTGATGGGACCAATATCATCCACAGCTTGCGCAAACGCTAGGCTCCGCATGAGTGGAGCAGAAATACAAAGGCCCCCGACACTTTTCAACAGGGCCCGCCGACTCCAAGCCAATTTTTGGGTTTCTTGCATGATAACGACTCCAGAAGGTTAGTTAGTTTCTGGCGCTTTAGGCGCCAGAAACTATCCAGAGCGAAGCGAAAGATCTCGTGGAATCAGGCACTTATCGGCGAGATCCCTCGTCGTTTCACTCCTCTGGATAGTTTCTGGCGCTTAAAGCGCCAGAAACTAGTTAGAGACGATAGAAAAGATCATCTTTCAGCATCAACGCCTGGAAAAATTCGGCTAGGCTGTCCGTTGATTGGTCGCCGCTGCGGAGATAGCGTAAGGAAAGCTGATCAGCAAAAGCCTGGTCTTTTTCGCCAAGTTCGTGTCCTACGATATAACGCATGGCTTGTCGTGCGAAGCAGCGAGCAAAAACCCCTGACTGACTCAAACTTTCAGCAAACTTTGCCGGATTTTGGGTTGATATGATATCCATTTGCCCGCCCAAACTCACAGAAGCATAAGGCTTTATTCCGAGTGCCTCGAAATTGACCTGATGCGACCGATCCCGCCCCAATCCATCAAAGTTTTGCAGGGCAAGACCCACCGGATCAATGCGCACATGGCAGCCTTTGCAGCTGGGTTGAGAGCTGTGTTGAAGGATCAGTTTTTCATCGTAGTCCGGGTCTTTGGGATCAAGATTTTTTGGTGGCGAGGTATCCAGTAAAGGTGGGGGAGGAGGAAGGTTTTGACAAAGAGCATTGCGAAGAATGCGAACGCCCCGAAAAATCATAAAAGCTTGACCATCTTTACCGCTGGCCGTAAGAAAAGCTCTGCTACCAAAGACCCCAAAGCCTTGGTTTTCTGCTTGGGTATTGGGAGTTGTTACCAGGGCAGAAAGGGAGCCAGATTGTTTGAGGACATCCCGAATCATCTGATTCAGCTCATCAAGGAAATGGCGCGCTTCGGTTTTATTCCAGCTCGGAACGCTGGGGATCAGGAGATCCTCTAAACCATAAATCATCAGCCATTGACTGACAAATTCGGTGAGCACGTTCGCCAGTTGGGGCGAGTGGCTCAAGTCCTTGACCAGAGACTCGTACTGAGCTTTGTCGAAAGCCGATTCGCTGAGCTTTCTGATCTGCTCGTAAGTAGGTGGCCTATGACTCAGCGAATAGGTCAAAGCTGCCAACTTCTCCGAACCGGCTAAAGGAGACAAAGTTTCGGAAGACTTCACTCCTCCTTCGCCCAATTCAAATCGGAACAGAAAGCGAGGATCGTAGAAGATCTGGGTGATAGCAAGCCGAAGATTGCTGTCGATGGCATTACTTTCAAGCTTAGAAAGCTCATCGCTCAAAAGCTTTAAAGACTTTCGTTCACTTTCACTCAGAGGGTGACGCCAAGCATGGGTGGCGATTCTTTGCAATAGAATCTCGCGACATGATGGGCTTGTCAAGGCATCGCAGCTGTTCAAAGTCCGAGCCAAGGCCCGAAGGTCCAAGCCTGCAATGATCCCCGACATCTCGCGATCCAGGCCGCGGAGATTGGAAGAATCATTGAGGACGTCATAGCTATTACGAAAAGTCATGGCTTTACTATTCTGCTCGCGAAAGCTTTCGAGTAAAGGCGCCTTTTCCAGGAGAAGCACGTCCTGAAGACTCAGGCTTATCTCCTTCTTACTAAGAGGACGAAGCTTGCCCAAACCCGCGTTAGGTGGCTCGGGAGCGGCTTCTTCTTGGCGAAAGAGGGCCACCTCATCCACGAAAAAAGTGCCTTCCGTATTTAAGACTCCTCCTTGAATATAGATTTTGTCAAATTCTCCACCGATGGAGTATTGCATACTGCTGAAGGGAATATTCAGCGTCTGCCATTCTCCAGGCTGGATTGTAATGAGTATGCTTAAGGTATTGTCCGTATCGAATTCACCAATTCCAATACGAACAATTTGGGGTTTGGGCGAACTGGTTTTAATCGCCAGAGACATTTCGCTATATTCTTTGGTCGAAAATGATCCCTGATCTTTTTTAAGATAGAGGCCACTGTAGTTGCTGGGGGTGAAGCTCATAGCAGCCTGTCCGAGATAGATATCTTTTGTTTGATTGGCTTCAAATTTTCCCCAGGACCAGTTCATGAAATCGTGGTTGAGGCTGTCGCCATAGACGATCAATCTTTCTGGGCTTCTGCCAAAAGAGCTTGTGGAGAGGAGTAGCACGATGAAGCAAAGGAAGAAACGACTGCCAATCAGAAGCGAACCACGGACCATCACCTGCATCGGACACCTCATATCGGGGTTGAGTGCTCATGAAAGATTCGTCAATCGAATTTGGCAAAAATGCATTTTGCATTGATTTTTATACGCGCTGGCAACCGGGTGCTTAAATGATGGATTAATTCTAAGAAAAATAACAGCAAAGTCGTGAGTTCCCTATTGAGATTTTTCATCACTCCAAGACCAAGGATACCCATGGCTTTAGCCGTGGGAGGAATTGGGCTTCCGCTGACTCCCTCTTTCGGAGAAAATTCTGAAGATTTCTCTTGACCATACATCCGTATGATCCTAATCTCCAATCTCTTGTGATTTCCATGGATTGGGATGCATGATGCGAACTTTGCGAACAGAACTCAAGCACTTGTCTGCACTCGAATCGAGAGTGTTGACTGACATGTGCATCTGTTCGAAAAACCTCTATAACATTGCTCTCTATGAAGCAAGAAAGACCTTTCGCGAAACTGGCAAAACCCTTTCCTATCCGAAACTCGATCGATGGGCGAGAGAG
>JBGSRE010000796.1:0-3312 GCA_041737755.1 Oligoflexus sp. | reverse complement strand
CCGTACCGTTCGCCGCGATCGATTCTTGAAAAAGGCTGCAGAAATTTATCAGGCCCAGGGCGATCATGCAGCTTACTTCAGGCAAATGGAAGGTCTCTTGGATCAGTATCCTATTAGCGAAGAAGCCAAGTCCACCCTCGATCGTTTGATCGAGCATGCTTCTGGAAAATTAACTCCGGCCTACGCCTTTACTTTTCCGCTCATGAAGAAGGTCTATCGGAATTCTTCGCATGATCCAGATCAGCAAAAGCGTATTTTAAGCTTGATCTCAACTCCCATGCGCCGCACAGCCAAAGATCGGCCCAAAAATCTGGACACCATTGATCAGATTCGACTCCTTGTTTACTTGCAACTTTATGATGAAGCACTAGTCTTGTCTCAGAACACCCTCGGTCAGCCCAATCTTTTGCCTAAGTTACGCGACGAACTCAATAATTGGATCGCCTTCGTTCACTCAGAAAAGGGCGATCACATCAATGCTCTAGGTGGGTTTCCTGCATCGAGCAAGAACCTAGGCCCCGGCGAAATTATTTTTCAAGAGTCCCAGGCGAAAAGTTTGATGAGTTCCAGACAGTTTCCAGAGGCAGCTCGGCTTTATGGTCAATTGATGAAGAAGAAGGATCATCCTCGTTATCGTTGGTATTACTTCTGGAGTTCAATGGCTGGGGGCAATCCAGAATATGCGCTAAAATTTATTGTGACCAAAGGCGAGCAGGTCTTCAACGAGATCGAGTTTCGTCGTGATGCTTCCATCTACTGGCGCGGCAAGGCTACCTTGGGTAGTGGTCATTTGGAAGAAGCACGGCATATGTTTAAGACTCTCTTGAATCGCCAACCTCCGGGGTACTACGGAATGCTGGCAAAATCGGCCTTGAATCTGGCAGATAAACAACGCTTGTCCGCCGAAGACAATCCAAGTGCACCCAATGTTGAGAGTCTTACAGCCAAGACGCGCTTAACTAGCTATAAGCTAGGTAAGCGAGCGCCAGATTTGGACAGCAAATCCGCAGTAACACTGCCTGCCCCTCTCACCAAGAAAGAGTCCATTCCTTTCGTCAATTACGTTCATGAAATTGCCAAAATTGTGGAAATGGATCCCTACCTGATTCTAAGCATCATCCGTTCCGAGAGCGCCTTCAACTCCCGTGCTCTTTCCACAGCAGGTGCCCAAGGCCTCATGCAGCTTATGCCTTATACGGCTGTGCGCCTAGCCCGCATCATGGATGATCAAGACTTTCGGCTAGAGCAGCTGCAGGCAGCGGACACCAACATTGTTTATGGCAGCCTTTATCTCTCACTCCTGTTGCATTATTACCGAGGTCATGAAATTCCAGCCATCGCTGCCTATAACGCGGGTCCCCTGATGGTAAATAAGTGGCTTCGGGAATGTCAGAATTGTCCTGTAGATGCCTTCGTGGAATTTATTCCTTATGGCGAAACGAGAAATTACGTCAAAAAAGTGCTGAACACTTACAGCGCTTACTACCAAGCCGAGCCCAATAGCGAACCCGCTTATCTTTTTAAAGACCTGCCCACAGAGCTCCCAGATATGCCGATCTTTTGATTCTATCGCTGCGACACTCCAGCGCATCAGTCGCTGGGAGGAAGACTTTCGACTCTTCTGGCAAATTTACTAGCCATTTTCATCAATGACTCGATTCGAGTTGTAAGCTTGCCGGTCCTGGTGACGCCCAGTCTCACCTGAGTGGGGAGTTCCAAAATTGAGCCGAATTGATGAGGCTATTTTTCATCTGCTTGTGCTATTCTCCCTGACTTCCAGTCCTCTCGAGGTCCGCTATGTTTCGTCGATTGCGCCTATTTTTACTTTTATTCCTGTTCGCTACGATCATTGCTTTTTTGACCTGGAGAAATCCAGCTCCAGCCTGGGATGGCAGTCCGATCGAATTGGTGCAAAAAGTCGAGGATTCTGCTGAGTTTCTTTTTCTCGGGGACAATGGCAGTGGCTTACCCGATCAATATAAAGTCGCCCAGGCCATGGAACGATATTGCCTCACCCACAATCTCTCAGCGGTTTTCATGTTGGGTGATAACTTTTATCCTGTGGGGGTTAAGAGTATAACTGATCCCCAATGGCAGAATAAGTTTAGGGATCCTTATGAAAAACCTTGCCTAGGCCAAATTCCTTTCTATCCGACCCTTGGCAATCACGACTATAAAGGCCAAGCTGCCGCGCAAATTGCCTACTCCCATACCCAAAATCTTTGGCGCATGCCCCATCGCTTTTATTCGGTGGAGTTTGGTGATTTAGCCAAAGTTATCGCTATCGATACCAATATCCTGGATGTATGTGGGTCTCCGGCCCATTGTGTCATCGACTTCCTGTTTAAGGCATTAAAGGATAAATCGATACCCAATCGGATCGTATTCGGTCATCATCCATCGAGCAGTTCCAGTATGAAGTATGGCCCAACCCTTGTTGGACGGGTCCTGCGTCGCTTGCTCTGTGACACGGGGGCTACCTATATTTCCGGACACTCGCATCACCTGGAGCATCGTCAGGACTTGGATTGTTCGCTGGATCTTTTCATCAGTGGAGGCGGTGGAGCTGCTCTCTATGAAGTGAGGCAAGGTGATCCTCAGACCCTCTTTGCACAATCGGAACATGGGTTCCTAAGCCTCAGGGTTACCAAGACCGACCGGGTCTTTACTTTTTATGATAGTGACCTTCGGCCGCTGTATTCATATAAGCATAATAATTGAATGTTCTTGGTTAATTTTATTCCATGCACTCAAAACACTTGCCTCGAAAGAACAATCAGGCTAGTTTTAGTCAAAATTATAATCTTTGCTAGTTTTGGAGGAAGTTCAGAATGAACCGTTCCGAGCTCATCGACGCTATCGCCAAGCAGACTGGAAACACGAAAGCAGATACAGACCGTTTTCTGAATGCTTTCACGTCCATCATCGAAAAGAACATCAAGAGGAAAGAAGGCGTGAAACTCGTCGGATTTGGGACCTTCTCAATTTCGAAGCGCAAAGCCCGCCTGGGACGCAATCCCCAGTCTGGTGAAGAGATTCAGATTCCTGCCCGTACGGTCCCTGTGTTCCGTCCAGGCGCTTTGTTGAAGCAAGCTGTTAACAACGCGAAATGAATTTGATAGCGCGTTCTCGCCTTCGGTGGGAACGCGCGCTCCTTACCCACCAAGGTTTTCTTCTTGATGCAGATCCTGCATCCCCGTGTAAACCTCGGCCTTTAAAAATTCTCTTTCAACCCCCAACTGATCTTCCAGTACGTCTTTGAACCAAACCCGGCGTTGGTTGTCCCAGCGATACCTTTGAGCTCTCAGCTTG
>JBGSRE010000789.1:0-3980 GCA_041737755.1 Oligoflexus sp. | reverse complement strand
CTCTGCGCACAGGGGCGGTGACCGAAACCCGGCTCCACCCTAACTCCCCAATCCTATCGGGATAACGAGCTTTTATTCTACCCCATTGCTGTCCCGAACGTTAGTCCAAGGACTGAAGAGGCAAGATATAAAGCATCGAATTCTCTTCGCAAAGTCTTATCTTGCCTTCCCGGTCCGAATTCCGTAAATCTTGCGCGTGTAACTTTGTTCAAAGCCAGATGGCTCACCGGATCGTGAGCGGGTTCAAGGAATCTTTGATATGCCAACCGTGTACGTAAAAACTTTGGGCTGCAAGGTCAACAGCTACGATACTCATGCGATTGAAAACCAATTCAAGGCCCTTGGCTACGAACTGGTCGACAGCCCATCGATGGCAACTGTTTCAGTGCTGAATACCTGCAGCGTAACCGAGAATGCTGACAAGGAAGCTCGCTACCTTTTGCGCAAGTTCCGTCGGGACAATCCCGAAACGATCGTGGTGGCGACAGGCTGCTACGCACAAACAGATTCCCAGAGGCTGGTCGACATGGACGAAGTCGATCTCGTCTTTCCCAATCAGACAAAAGACATCATGGTCGAAGCAACCCATGCTTTCGCCGATCGTAAAGCCATTGGTAACGCCGAACTGCCAGCATCAAAATTACCTGCCCATATAAAACCCGTCAGCGGCAATCGTCAGGGACATTTTAAATCCTCCCTCACGATGCTTGAAGCCGATTCTAGCCAAACCAGAGCCTTTCTGAAGATTCAGGATGGTTGCAATGGCTTTTGCACCTACTGTTTAATCCCCTATGCTCGCGGCGCATCCCGCAGCGTGGCGACTCATGAAGTGACCCGTGAGGTGCGCCGCCTCATAGATATCGGCGTTAAAGAAATCGTCTTCACCGGTATTCACATTGGTGATTACGGAGCTGATCTGAACCAGGAAAAGGGCTTTGTTGCTCTTATCCAAGAACTTATCAACTGGCCAGACATGGTGCGCATTCGCATTTCATCCCTTGAGCCACGCGAGCTGACCGAGGATCTGCTCAAGGTCCTGAGTCAAAGGCCCGAGATTTTTTGCGATCATTTTCATTTACCACTTCAGGCTGGTCATGATCGTATTTTAAAGTTGATGAGAAGAACTTATGACAGCAGCCAGTATGCGGAAAATCTGGCGATGGCGCGAAGCTATTTTCCCAAGGCCAACTTTGGTGCCGATATCATACCGGGGTTTCCCAGCGAAACGGCTAGCGAATTTGCCGATACTTTGCAATTTATTGAAACAACAGGCTTGCATTACTTGCACGTCTTTCCCTATTCGAAAAGACCCAACACCGCGGCCGCGAAAATGCCTGATCATATTGCAGGTGATGTGGTCAAAGAACGCGCCCGACTTTTACGTGAACTTTCTCTGCGTTTGAAAGCCGATTATTGCCGTCGGTTCATTGGCGAAGACGTTGAAGTCCTCTGGGAAAATGATGTTGATAGTCAGGGTCGTAGAATAGGCAAGAGTCGAAACTATCTCGAAGTGTGCGCTCCCAGTTCCGCAGTAGCGGCAGTCGGAACCATTCAGCAAGTTCGATTAAAAGGCTTCGTTGAAGACAATCGTTTGCTCGGCAAAATACTCCTCTAGGAGCTGAGCGATTTCAACGCCGACCGCCTCGCTCGTCTCAAACCGGCGACAGCTGTGCCCAATCTATCGAAGTGCTAGCATAAAAGCAGGGCAGGATCAGTGACTCCGATGGAGCCTCTGGATCTGCTCTCACTGCCAAGCCCCCATTTGCTTAACCGTCTGTTAACAAAGAATCGACCGGCCCTGGCGTTCTGCGGTTCTGTGGATGGGGGATTTTTTCCCTCTCTCTGCCGAAATTCTAGCTATTCGATTTCGATAAGATTTGCTAAAAGAAAGAAGAAAATAGCAGAACTGTTGCTTGGTCTTGGCGCTTTGAATTGCTTCTGAAAGGGAACCCCCATGTTCAGAGTTGGTTTTGTTTATACTTTCGGTCTCCTGCTGCTCTGGTCTTGCGGACCATCTGGTTCCAGCCAGAGTCCTCACGAGTTCCCTTTGCCGCCAACCGCGGATCAAACGGGACAAGCGCAGGCACCCGGATTGCTCACCGGCAATCCGATCAATCAACGCAAAGCACAAGTCAATGGAGTGCTTTTTCAAGCCTATCATTGGTACACTGCCGCCGATGGACGCCTTTGGAATCAGCTGAGCGCCGAAGCGCCGGCATTATCGGACAAAGGCTTCACCGCACTTTGGCTGCCTCCTGCTTACAAAGGCGCCGGCGGCAGCAATGACGTTGGCTATGCTGTCTATGACCACTACGATTTGGGCGAGTTCAATCAAAAAGGCTCCCAACGCACCAAATACGGCGATAAAGATCAGTATCTGAATCTCATCAAATCGGCCCACGCTGAAGGCTTGGATGTGTTTGCTGATATCGTCATGAACCACAAGATGGGCGCTGATCGCAACGAAAGCGCGCCGGCCATCGAAGTCGATCCGAACAATCGTACGAAGGATATTTTCCCCGCCCTCACGATCCAATCCTGGACCCTCTTTGATCATGGCGGAAGAGCCAGCAAGTATTCCAAATTCCAGTGGAACTGGACCCACTTCACCGGGGTAGACTGGGATCAAAACCGCCAGCAACGCGGCAAAATCTATCGATTCAATACACCCGGCAAGGCTTGGTCAAACGAAGTTTCAAGCGAGTTAGGCAACTACGATTATCTGATGGGCTCCGACCTTGATTTTAATAATCTTGCCGTCGCTGGAGAGATGAAAAGCTGGGGTCTTTGGTATACTAATTTTGCTCAGTTGGATGGTTTTCGCCTGGACGCGGTCAAGCATATGAAGAGCGGATTTATTCGCGACTGGCTCGATCATATCCGCCTGCAAACGGGGCGTGAACTCTTCACTATTGCTGAGTATTGGGACTATTCGCTCGAAGTTTTGCTCCAGTATCTTAAGGATCAAAATTCCGATCAGTTCCGTCTCGCCCTCTTCGATGTGCCTTTGCATATGAACTTTTTTAAAGCAGGCAATGCCCAGGGCAAATTTAATATGGCCGGAATTTTTCAAGGCACGCTCGTGGAGCGAGTGCCGACTCAGGCGGTCAGCTTCGTTGATAATCACGACACTCAGGCACTGCAGTCGCTGGAATCGCCGGTGGCGGACTGGTTCAAACCCCTGGCCTATGCCCTGATCCTGTTACGCGCCGAAGGCTATCCTTCGGTGTTTGGCGCGGATTACAGCGGCGCAGAATATAGCGGAAGCAGAAGCGGCGGCCCGATCCAAAACATTCGGATTCCTAAAATAAAAGATACGCTAGACCTGCTCCTCACGACTCGACGGGATTATGCCTACGGGGAACAACGGAGCTACTTCGACGATCAGGATATTATCGGCTGGACTCGCGCCGGGGATGAAACCCACAAACAGGCTTTGGCTGTTGTCATAAGCGACAACATGGCTGGATCAAAGAACATGGAAGTCGGTGCAAGCTTTGCAGGACTCTGCTTTAAAAATATCGCCACAGCTGCGCTTCCCTGTATAACGATCGATGCGGATGGTTTTGGCAATTTCCCTGTGGAAGCTAAATCCTTCGCCATCTGGGTCAGTGATCGCAAATAAAGCGCTGGGGAGCGAAACTTGAAATTTCTACACGCCATGCTACGTATTCGGAACGTTGATGAATCACTGCATTTCTTCTGTAATCTTTTGGGGTTGGTAGAAACTCGCCGCAACGAGAATCCGGCCGGCCGTTTTACTTTGATCTTTTTGGCCACGGCTCCGGGTGAAACCGAAGTAGAATTGACCTATAATTGGGATGTGCCTGAAACTTACGGCAGCGCTCGTAATTTTGGTCATCTGGCATTTGCAGTCGAAGACATCTATGCCACATGCTCAAGATTGCAAAAGGGCGTTAATGCCTTCTGCGCAGTAAGTATCACCGGAAGCACATTCGACTCCGACCATGGCGATAATA
>JBGSRE010000771.1:0-4072 GCA_041737755.1 Oligoflexus sp. | reverse complement strand
TTGCGTGATCGGTAACCCAGGTGAAGGGGTTATCAAATTCACGGCGCGAGAAATCCAAGCGACGGGGGGCCAGGGCAGGCTGCTCAATTGGCTCCCAGGTTTCATTCATAAGCTTGTAAAATTCTGGCGATGGGCTCAGATCGACTTGATCAGAGAAAACTTGGTCCAGAACATCCAGGTCGAATCGAAGAGCTTCATGAGCCGCTCCGCCGGTCGAAATGCTATCTCCAAGAATTGCGACAGTATCGGCACGAGTGGGGGTGGTCCATCCCACGATACTTGCCAGGAACAAGCACATTCCGGTTTGAATCAATCTAGGCATCCAGACTCCGCTCGATTAATGAAGCGGAGATTCTTTGCTATCAGCCACCGTACTGTCTGAGACGGGGAAAAACTGCGCTGTAAGGCAGTAGACCGCATCCTTCGTACCGATGTCGACATCCATTCTCTCCGCGAGCTTGTTACACGTTTCCCGCACTGTAGCCATCAGCTGCGGAAGATTTTTTTCGGCGACCGCAACCATGTAGCTATGCATGGCATGAGGGCGCGTCTCATCGACCGCCTCAATGGCTTTCCATAGTATCTGCCTGCAGAATTTTTGAAAAGACTCGGATTGAACAGAGCCGATAAAGTTTTGCTGTGATTCCACAAGTTCCAAACGTCCAGCTTCATTCTGGCGAATAAGTCCCAGCCGTTCCAATCTTTGCAAAGCATCGGTCGCCTGCTCGACGGGAATGCGGAGACGGCGTGCAATCCAGAGGGCATCCTGCCTTTTATCATCCAATCGCAAAAGCTCTAAAACGGCGACATTGTACCAATCTGAAATGAGATGGAAGGTGTCATCACCGATCATATCTGCCAATGGCGAACGTTGAAATCTTTGCAGACGAATACGCGCCGCTTCACGGAGCAGTCGACTACGCCCATGTTGGCTTTCTACTAAATCCAGAAAATACTGTGTTTCTTCTTCGCTAAATCGCATGTGTTTGGCGATCTGCTGGGCTACCTGATTGGAGACGCCCTGCTTTCCATGGAGGATTTCGCTCAGGCGACTTGGAGTCAGGGAAAGGTCGCGGGCAAAAGCCCCCTGAGAGTATCGAGGATTTTGCTTGATACGACGTGCCAGCTCTCCATGGAGAATCTCTCGATAATCCTGATGCCTTAACACATCCATCTGACCCACTCCGGACAAGGAGGAACCGAGTTCCTCGTTAGTGCGTAAGCATTCGGGCACAAGGGTCTTAGACATGTCGTTGCGTCTGGACCTTGCGCGGCAATTCGGGGAAAAGAATCTTGCTTCGTTTGTATGCCAGTCCTCAGGTTGCTGGCAAGCTCCACGTCATCACCTCAAGCCCTTCTCTTGAAAATATCGATCCACTCTGGTTAAATGCACTTAACTATGCATTTATGCGCCACAAAAGACTAAAAAGACCTGTGGGAGAACTTCGCAGACTATTTTGTTTGAGCAAAAAGTTGACCTCTTGGCCAGTTTTGTTTTCAATAGGGGGAAACTACCCGTAAGTGATCAAAGGGCAAACCTTTCAGGAGTGAAGAGGCTGCGTCATGGAACCACAAAGCGAAAAATACAAGAAACTTCGCATGCTTGACATCGACGATCTGATCCTCTTGCAGCATCTGCTCAGGGGTGGACGGCCGTCGACAGGAGCAGCTCTGCTCGGATTAACACCTCCGGCGGTGAGTCATCGACTGCGCAAAATCGAAGATGTGTTTCAAATCAAATTGTTCGATCGAATCGGTTCTAAGCTCAGCCTTAACCATGCTGGTAAGGCCCTGTCTGAAAAAGCAGACCGAGCACTTCTTTTGATGAGCAACTGATCTATCATAAAGACACAGAGGTCTTTTTCATGTTCACCTCCGGATTTCAAAGCCCTTGAGTTGCAGTATGATAGCGTCCTGAATCTCGAAGCTTTGGATATTCCCGGCGAACTTTTCCTGAATCGCTTGCAAAAGCGCGTTCAGCACCGCATCTTCTCCCTCAGCATACATTTCAACTCGACCATCAAGAAGATTTTGCACATAACCTCGAACCGGAAAGCTTGCAGCCAAATCCTGAGTTTTATAGCGAAATCCAACCCCTTGAACACGTCCTGTGAAAATAAAGCGTTTTGCACAAACAGCCATTTGGATCTTTCGCCTCCGTAACAAATGTCGACACTTTGTTGTATTCGCATTTTCGGTTCATCAACAAGCGCGTATAGTGAGATTCCAAGAAAGAACCCAGGGCATAATCATGAGTCATCGTAAAGAGCCGGATCCTGAACACGCACAAAAGGACTTTGAAGATTTTGTCCGTCAGCGTTTCAGCGGAAGCTTCCAGAGTTTTTCGCGAGCCATGCACTCGGGAGAAGGGCAAACCCCGCGAAGCGAAACCCAAGGAGCCGCAGAATGGGACTGGGATTTTCGACATAAACCTCTGGATATCAAGCGTTTCTTGGATCGTTCCATCACCCAGCAGGAAGATGCCAAACGCACTCTGGCTATTGCCATCTGCGACCACTACAATCAGGTCAAAGCGGTGTATTCCGGTTTGGACTCAGCACAAGATGAATACAGCAAACAAAATATTCTGCTGCTAGGCCCGAGTGGAGTGGGTAAGACCTATCTCATTCGTAAAATAGCCGAACTCATCGGCGTTCCTTTCGTGAAAGCAGATGCTACTAAATTCAGCGAAACAGGCTATGTCGGCGCCAATGTTGAAGAACTCATCAAGGATCTCGTTCATCAGGCCCATGGTGATATTCGCAAGGCAGAATGTGGCTTGATTTATTTGGACGAGGCTGACAAGCTCGCGTCCCAACAGAAGCCGCAAGGCCGGGATGTCAACGGTAAAGGAGTTCAATTTGGCTTACTTCGACTTATGGAAGAAACCGAAATCGATCTGCGTGCCGGCAATGACCTTCAGTCCCAGCTCCAGACAATTATGGATTTCCAGCGTGGCAAGCCCAGTCGCAACACAATCAGCACGAAACATATTCTCTTCATCGTCAGCGGAGCTTTCAGCGGACTTGAAGACATTATCCAGCAGCGGATCGGACGATCAGCTCTTGGTTTCCAAACGAATCATTCCGGGCACACGCATCTAAAGCCATCGGCTAGCCTTTTTGATCAGGCCAAAAGCGAAGATTTTATAGCTTTTGGTTTTGAACCAGAGTTCATCGGTCGACTGCCGGTCAGAGTCAGCTGTCACCCCCTGAGCAAAGATGATCTTTTGCATATTATGACCCACGCGGAAGGCTCCATTATTCGCCAGTATCAAAGGTCTTTTCTCGCCTACGGTATCAGCTTGAGATTCAGTCCGGAGGCATTGGATCACATTGCGACTCTCGCCTCGCAAGAAAAGACCGGAGCACGCGGATTGATGACTGTTTGTGAAAAAATTCTCCGGCCCTACAAATTTGAGCTGCCTTCCACGTCGATCCGGGAGCTTGAGGTCACTCATGAGCTTATTCAGGATCCTCCAGGATATTTGACAGGACTCCTGCAAAAACACCGAGACAATTAGCGTAAGCCACTAAATTAAAAGCCATAATAAACGTAAAGACCCGCCTTCAAAAAGCCGATAGAGCCTCAACAGACAGAGGTTCTCATGGCCACCCGTTCCTACAATCCGACTCAGAAAGCTGCCATTCTTTTGCTAGCACTTGGTGAAGAGCTGGCAGCGGAAATCTTTCGCAACATGAACGAATCAGAAGTTCGATCGGTAGGCTCCGCACTCAAGCAATTAGGCAAAGTGGAGCAGGCAGATATGGATCATGTTGTTCAAGAGTTTCTTGGCATCTTGAATACGAAAACTACTGGTATCAACAAGGACACGGCGGCGTTCGCTCAAAAAGCCATTCAACTGGCTTTTAAGGGGGAAAAAGGCCAGCAAATTTCGCAGCAATTAGGCCGAGGTCCGCATAAGATGCGAGCCCTTGAGATCGCCGATACTAGCACGATGAGCCGCATTCTGGCCCTGGAACACCCGCAAACAATAGCCATGGTTCTGGCTCATGCGACAGCAGATAAGGCCAGTGCAATTCTCATGCAGCTCCACGAATCGCTGCGTACC
>JBGSRE010000734.1:0-4267 GCA_041737755.1 Oligoflexus sp. | reverse complement strand
CAGGACCTGCAGCACGGTCAGGGGCGTTGCGAACTGGTTCCGCCGTAAAGGGCAGCAGCAGTTCTGTGGCAAACTCAACGGGTTGATGATTGCTCATGAGCAGGAGCATGATCCGCAAGGCAATAGGGTACCACTTTTCGGTCCTAGCATCCCACTTGACCTCTACACTCTTTTGCTGATGAGATTGATTTTTACGAATAAAATGCAGTTCTTCATGGGCAATCTGCACCAGGCATTCCAGGGACAATCGACCATGCCGAACTTCGTGCCAGACTTCCCATCGAGAGCGTTCCGCGGTGGCGAGATCATCCATGATTCGCACGGATTGCTGCTGGATGATCGTTGGCAAGGCAACACAGCCATTGCCAGATAGCCAGTCCGCGAGGTACTGAAGGGATTGAAAAACGTTGTATCGAACCTCATCAGGATGATGATTGTCGATGAGATCGGAGCCTTTGAGATCTGCAACCAGGAGTGATCTTACAAAATGGGGATGCGATTTTTCGAGACCTTCGATATCAGGTTCTTTAATGAAATTTTCAATCTTTTCCCGATAAGGTGGCTCCAGCAAGTCTTGAACGAGTCGGAGCAAAGGCTCCGAACGAGATGTCTGATGCTGCTGCCAGGCTTCCACGAGGGCCAGACCGATGCGGACAAAGTCGGGATGAGCGACCCAAAACCCCGTTAAATCCCTTTTCAATTGCGTTATGACATCTTTAAAAAAGCCGCTCAAAGCCACCTGAAAGGAAGGGCTTTTCAGATCCTGAGAGAGCGGCAGGATTCCATACATGCCACCAACTTTTATACCGCCCCGTGACCCGACAACTTCAGCCAAGAGATGATGAGATGCTTTGATATATTTGATGACGATGGCTGGATCGGCTTTGACTGGAATCCGGTAGTGAGCATCTTCTTTAAAAATGCGGGCGGTGGAAGCCAGATAATCATGCCATCCTAAGGAAGCGCCGACGAAATAGGGATATAAGGCATCGATCATTTCATGGGTGCGAAGAATCGCCCGAGGATTTTCCAAGACGAGCATGATCCGCACCGAACCCAGGATATATTCGGGATGCTGGGCCTTGATCAGGGTCTCAGCGGCGAGGATCATCGTATGCAGATACTTCGCCTCTTCTTCATTTTCGATTTTGGGAACATAGAAGGCCAGTGCTTCGGTGTTGTGCCAGTTTCTAAACAGATGCAGGGCGAAATCGTAGAGATGCAGGGGTATAGGATTGCCCTGGAAAAAGAGAAAGGAGCAGGGGAGTGCTAGACCGGGAAAACGCTTCAAAGCGGTCGCTCGATGATCGGCGGCAAGCTCATAAGTTTTGGACGTACGGAGGTCGGTATAGCTGAGTCGACCTTCAAAGCAAGCGGTCAGGTTTACGGCGGCATCCATAAGATCCGTCCGCAAAGGTGTTTTGGAATCCTCGTTGTCGGCTCCCCACTTCACGCTATAATTGTGAGTCTTGAGCAGTTCCTCGACAATAGCTGGTTCGCCCTTAACTTGTCTGTGATAGGCATTCATGGCATTAATAGCCATTTTTGCCGAATCGGGAGGGCCGAAAAGAGTTACATGAGGACCCTGAAGAAAATCAGGAACAGCGGCGATGGGCTGGCCGCCCTTTTCGCAGAATTGAGGATTTTTGGGGCCGATGACGATGCGACCCACGGCATCTTCCATGCCTATGACTGTTTGATAGTCGGGATCCATGGAATCAATTGCCATTCGCTCATTATAGACGGAGCAGG
The DNA here is from genome assembly GCA_041737755.1 of Oligoflexus sp. Taxonomy (GTDB): domain Bacteria; phylum Bdellovibrionota_B; class Oligoflexia; order Oligoflexales; family Oligoflexaceae; genus Oligoflexus. The sequence goes on along the minus strand of JBGSRE010000734.1, from coordinate 2,515 downwards.
CTTTGGTTCTCTCGTCGATAAACTGTCGATCAGCTATTCTTTGGTCCAAAACCTTTCGCAAGTCCCCCTTCAGTTGCTGATAGAGTTCCACCAAGAAATGCAGTGAAGCAGGGTTCTCCAGGCCACCGCCTGTTCCGACTTCGCGCAGACCTTCCACCAAAGTCACTGGGGTGGAGTGCAGCAAAAGGAATTCGGCCATGGCCGCAGAAATATAGGCATGATAGGCCGGGATTTCGAAATTATTTTTGACCATCACACAATCCTTTTCAGGCAAGAGCATCTATCAGCTGTCCGGCAGTTACCAACAGCGAACTCGTTCAAGTTCCGCGATAGGTAGAATAGCCAAAGCCGCTCAGTAGGAGCGGCACATGAAAATGTTCGGCTGGATTTTCGACGAAAAATGTAATCTGCGCTTCGGGGTAAAAACTTCGGCGATTTTGTGCCGAAAAGTATCCTTTGAGCTCAAACGTCAAGCGGTAAATCCCATTCTCTAAGGGTTCTGCCATATCGGTGAAGCTGCTGATGCGACCATCGCTATTGGTCTGATTTTTGGCCAAAAGCCGCCAGCTATCGCCTTCTTTTTTGGCGAGAGCGACCGGAACTTGGGCAGCAGGACGACCGAGATCGGTATCCAGAACGTGGGTCGTGATTTTGCTCATGCTCTTTCCTTCGAAGAGGGGTTTTGGACCAGTGGAAGGCTATTCATCCCGGGATAAATTCTCAAACCAGGATTGAATGATGCCACGTTCTTCTTCGGTCATCTGCGTGATATTGCCGATCGGCATGATCTTAAGATGAACCGTCTGCTCCATGATCAGTGCAGCTTTGTCGCGGATTTGAGCTTCGGTATCCAGCATAAGGTTTTTGGGGGCCAAAGCCAGCAGAGTGGGCTCGGCTGAGTGACAGGGTTGACAGCGTTGCGCAATCACCGCTTGCACCTGTGAAAGACTTGCCGCGGGAGCCGATGCTTGGGCCTTGCGGTCGATAGCTGAGGGCGAGGGCGCGAGCCAGATGATAAGGCTCACGAGAATGGCGATAGCCAGCACCGGATACTTGAATTGAAGTTTGCCTTTATGCCTTAAAACGAAGAAATGACGGACGAGGGCTCCAGCCGTCATCATGGCAATCAGAATCAACCAATTGTAGCGATGCATATAGAGAAAGCTAGCGTGATGCGAAAGCATGGCAAACAGTACGGGCAGCGTAAAATAAGTGTTGTGAACACTTCGCTGCTTACCGCGAATACCATTCATGGGATCCACCGGAAGGCCGGCGCGCATGGCGGCGACGCTGCGTCTCTGGCCGGGAATAATGACCAACAAAACATTGCCGCTCATCATGGTCGCCATCATTGCCCCGACCAAGAGGAAAAAAGCTCGCCCAGAAAAAATTTGGGAAGCGACACCACTGGCAGCGAGCACATAGAGCGTAACGAGGATGGCGACCCGGGTATTATTTCGGCCGAAGAAGCGGCAAATCGCATCATAAAAAATCCAACCACAAGCCAAAAAGCTTAAGGCGAGGGTCACAGCTAAAGGAGCTGTCATGGCAAAAACTTGCGGGTCGATCAGATAGGTTTTGGCGTTGAAAAGGTAGACCAAGACGAACAGTCCAAAACCAGAAAGCCAGGTCGTATACGATTCCCAATAGAACCAATGCAAGTGTTCAGGAAGCTGCTGTGGGGCCACCAGATATTTTTGAGGGTTGTAAAAACCTCCACCATGGACAGCCCAAAGCTCGCCATCGACACCCTTCTTTTGCAAATCATCGGCTGTGGGTTTGACCAGACTATTGTCGAGCCAAACGAAATAGAAGGAAGCTCCTATCCAGGCGATCGCTGCCACCACATGCAGGCAGCGAAACAGAAAAGAAGCCCACTCCATCAAATAACTTTCCATCCAGTCTCCGTTTTTTACGCCAGGACCGTCCCTCAGGCTTGCTGCAGCCATTGCGGCGGTCTTACCGATCAAAGAGGTATGGGGCGGATCATATCACAAAATTAAAAGAACACACCTCCGAAGCTGTCAGCTTCTTGATCAGAATTGAATGTCAAAACTGGCGAGGTTTTGAGACAATCCCTTGCCGAACAGGATGCCGCAGCCCCGGGCTTTTGCGGCGATCCCTATCTGCCAGTAAAAAAAGGATGCCGAATGTCCCATCATAAGTCCAAATTTAGCGATGAAGCGGCCCTTGCCCGAGCCATTGCCTATGCTCGTGGTGATCGACCAGTTCCTCTCGTCCTTCGTCATGGTGAATGGTTTGATGCTTTTTCTGGTAAGTTTCGTATCGGTGATGTGGCGATTGCTGAGGGAAAAATTGTAGGCATTGGCGAGCCCTACGAGGCTGAACACATCATCGATGCGCGTGGTCTTTTTATTGTGCCTGGGTTTATCGACAGTCATGTCCACATTGAAAGCAGTCTGATGACCCCCGCACGGTTTCAAGAACTGGCTCTCCCCAGTGGCACCACCACCGCTATCTGGGATCCGCATGAAAGTGCCAATGTGCTTGGTGT
>JBGSRE010000730.1:0-3388 GCA_041737755.1 Oligoflexus sp. | reverse complement strand
TTCTGCGTCGACTAAAAACCGACAAGTCCATTATCAATGACCTTCCCGAAAAAACAGAAATGAGGAGCTATTGCTATCTGGTCAAGGCCCAAGCTGCCATGTACGAGGACTCTGTGCGGCAGATGGCCAAGCAGTTGGCAGAAGTGGACGGCATTCAGCGGCGTGGCATTGTTCTTTCCTACTTGTTGCGGTTCAAGCAAATCTGCAATCATCCTTCGCAATGGACCCAGGATGGGCTCTATCGGTTTGAGGATAGTGGCAAATTTAAACGACTCAAAGAAATTTGTCGGGACATCTCGGCGCAGCAGGAAAAAGTACTTGTTTTTACGCAATTCAGAGAGATTACCGATATTTTAGAAAAATTTCTTGCGGGCATTTTTGGTGAACCTGGATTTGTTCTGCACGGAGGAACTCCCGTTAAGCAGCGAAAAGTGATGATGGAAGCGTTTCAGGCGGACAATGGGCCACCGTTTTTTATCCTTTCGCTCAAAGCTGGCGGAACCGGACTTAATTTAACAAGCGCATCACATGTCATTCACTTTGATCGTTGGTGGAATCCAGCAGTCGAAAATCAAGCCACTGATCGAGCCTTTCGAATCGGCCAAAAAAAGAATGTCCTGGTCCATAAATTTGTGTGCAAAGGGACTCTCGAAGAAAAGATTGATCAACTGATCGCCGGAAAGCAGGCTATATCCGATGAAATTCTGAATGGTGGGGAATCATCGTTTCTGACCGAGATGTCGAACGCTGAACTCTTGGATCTGGTTCGATTGGATCTGGGATCGATCACTGAGGAAGAATGAATAACACGAGGAGTATCCCATGGCCTATTCTAGAGGATCGCTCTGGCCGGCTTATGTGTCAGCCGCAGAAAAGCGAGAATTAGCGCGAAAAGCTGTAGCCAAGTTAAAAAAATCTGGCGAAGTATTGGAACCTGTGGAGATTCAAGGTCGAAAGATTGCTCGTTCATTTTGGGGCCAAGCCTGGTGCGAGAATCTAGAAGCCTACAGCGATTATTCCAATCGCTTGCCTCGAGGGCGAACCTATGTGCGCAATGGCAGTGTTTTGGATCTGAAGATTTCTGCCGGACGGGTGCAAGCGAAAGTCAATGGTTCCTCGCTGTATCGCGTAGATATTAAGATATCAGCTCTGCCCCCAGCCGCTTGGCAAGCTTTGGTCCTGTCGAATTCGGGTCAGATCTCCACCATAATGGAACTGCTTGAAGGGCGAATCTCTGAGGCCGTGATGCAGCGCGTAACCGATCGGCATACCGGTCTTTTTCCTAAACCACGAGAGATTTCTTTGGCTTGCAACTGTCCTGATATTGCCGGTATGTGCAAACATATCGCAGCGGTCATGTATGGTATTGGTCATCGCTTGGATGAGAGGCCCGAACTTCTGTTTGTTTTGCGAGAAGTTGATCAGAGTGAATTGATCCAGGCGGCAAGCTCCTCTGAGCAGTTGCTGACCGCAGGCCGGAGTATGAGCCATAGAATTGATGATGATGAGGATCTGTCGGCCTTGTTCGGGATTGATATCGAATTTGGAGATGTATCTGAAAAGCCATCGCAGCAAGAGTCCCTTCAAGTGAAGACTAAAACTCCAGCGGTGAAGAGCGAGCGGGCAGTGGTGAAGAAAGTGGCTGAAAAAACAGCAAAGAAGAGCCCTTCAGCATCTAAGAGTAAGTCTCCGAAAAAGACCAAGAAGCCATCCAAGATTAAACCAAAGAAATCGCCTAGTGTGGCAAAAGTCAACAAGAAGAAGGCGAAGAAGGTACAAGATCTAGCTAAACCCAAGAAAAAATCCAGTGCTAAGAGTAAGCCTAGCAAAAAGACGAAGCGAAAGAAAAAGTCGATAGAATAAATCTTGAACAGAAATTTAGTACCGACTCTTTGAATGAGGGTCGGTTTTATCATTCCAGAATCATCTACCCCTATCCTAGGCAATCTTGCCTTGCCACAATTGCTCCAAGAAGACTTGCCAGAAAAGGTGTTCGATACCTGAGTCGAATTTCATCTCTTGCGAATCAAGAGAGACTATAATTCGCCGCTTCCAGGACTTTTCCTCGCCCAAGGCTTTCAGTCCAGCGTGATCACGATCGCTGACTCGTTTGGAACTTTTGACTTCGATAGCGACGTCATCGCCTATGATGAAGTCCACTTCCTGCTGATGCTTAGTTCGCCAAAAAGTTAGCGCTTCTCTTCGTCTACAATAGGATAGGTAGGCTCTTATTTCCTGAGCGATGAAGTGCTCAAAAGCTCTGCCAAATATTTCACCGGTCAGCGGGAGTTGCTGAATTTGGTTGAGGGCTTGCATAATACCAACGTCGAAGAAATAGAATTTAGCGGTGCTGACAGCCTTTCTCTTTTTGGACTTGGTCCAGGGCTGGACGTTGAATCCTAAGAGAGTATCTTCAAGTATTTGATAGTAGTCACGAACCGTGTTAGGAGCTAACTGAGCATCTTGAGCGATCTTGGTGAAGTTAATAATGTGGCCACTGCTGAAAGCGGCTTGTTCGAGAAAACGGGAATAGTTCGCAAGATTTCTTACCAGTGCTTCGGCGAAGATCTCTTCTTTGAGATAAGTATCAATGTACGCATAGAGATATTCATGCGGATTTTGTTCAAGGTAAGCCTTCGGCAGTCCCCCGACGAGTAGATAGCGCTCAAGGTCGAATTGTCCAGACTGACTAAGTTCCTGCCAAGTGAAGGGCAGCATAAAGGCCGGTAGCGCCCGTCCCGCCAGTAAATTACTGCCTGAGCGACGCAGCTTTCTGGCACTGCTGCCGGTCAACAGAAACCGCTTCCCTTTGCTTTCAATGAGTCGATGGACCTCGTTCAAAAGCTCAGGAATCCGCTGAATTTCGTCAATGACGACAAGGTCCTTCGTGCCTAAATTTTCAATTTCATGCGGGTCGTTCTGTAGTCGAAGAAAGACTCGCGAATCGAGAAGGTCAATATAGCTCGCGTCTAGGGCCGGCAGATTTTCCCGAATCAGATAGCTCTTGCCTGTACCTCTTGCGCCCAGTAGAAAATGTGATGATTTATCCAGCATTATCTGGAGGTTAAGATATCTTTTTACCATTCTGCACCTATGTCGTGGAATTTCCGGATATTCCACGAATATGCTGCATCATATAGTATAGGTCAAGAGCAAGCGTATTAAATCGCGGCCTTATGCAGTATGGCGTGGATCTGGGGTTCTGCTTATTTTTTTCTAGCCGCAGAGTTATGCAATGATAATCCGATCGATGGCCGCATTTAATAGATCTCCGCTCCAAGCTTCCAATCGACCGATGTCTTTGATGAATGGGCGGATATCTGACTTGAGTTCTTCTATATTTAATTCGCTGAGTCTCTGCCGCAAGAGAGACTTGAGCGAGTTTTCG
>JBGSRE010000729.1:0-3226 GCA_041737755.1 Oligoflexus sp. | reverse complement strand
AATCATTGTTAACAGTCAAAACAAAGTCAAAGGGGGACTTATGCGAATGTTGGAAGCATGCTTTCGAAAGAGGTATGGGCTGCAAGAGCTATCGCTCCTGTCGCTGCTTGTCGGGAAATTTTTAGTTTTCTCATCCACGGCTTTTGCTGTTCAACCTGGTTTCAACTACGGTGAGGTTCTGCAGAAGTCACTCTATTTTTATGAAGCGCAGATGGCTGGACCTTTGCCAGAGTCCTATCGGGTTCCCTGGCGTGGTCCAGCGGCAATGACGGATGGCAAGGCCGAGGGTGTGGATCTCACAGGTGGCTTTTTCGATGCAGGCGATCACGTAAAATTCGCACTTCCCATGACCTCTACTGCCACCATTTTAGCCTGGAGTCTCTTGCTTTCGGACAAGACCTATACCGACCTTGATCAAAGCTTTTATGCGAAACGCAATCTTCGCTATGTCGCCGATTGGATCATGAAGGCTCACACAGCTCCTTTCGAATTCTGGGGACAGGTCGGCAATGGGAATCTGGATCATTCCTATTGGGGTCCACCTGAAGTCATGCAAATGCCAAGACCAGCCTATAAGATTGACCCAAGCTGTCCGGGCAGCGATCTAGCTGGCGAAGCAGCCGCGGCTTTGGCGGCGACTTCGATGGTTTTTGCTAAGGATGATCCGCAGTATGCGGAACGTTCTTTGCTGGAAGCGAGACAGCTCTACGAATTTGCCGACAGCTACCGTGGTCGCTATAGCGATTGCATTACCGATGCCGCCAACTACTATCGGTCATGGAGTGGCTATTTGGATGAACTGGTGTGGGGTGCTCTGTGGCTTTATAAAGCGACGGGAGAAGCCAGCTACTTGAAGAAAGCCCAATTGGTTTATGCTGATATTAAAAGTACGGACGAACCGGTGAAACCCTATAAATGGACTCTTTCCTGGGATGATAAGACTTATGCAAGCTATGTTTTGCTGTCCCAACTGACTCAGGATAGCAGCTACGAGACCGATGCCGAGCGTTGGCTGGACTTTTGGACCCAAGGCTATCAAGGTCAGCGAATTTCTTATAGTCCAGGCGGCCTTGCCTACCTCGATAGCTGGGGTGCTTTGCGCTACGCATCGAATACCGCGTTTTTGGCTTTGATATATGCCGACTATCTGCAGGAGCAGAATAGAAAGCCAGACAAAGCTGCTCTCTATCGGCGCTTTGCCAAAAAGCAAATCGACTATGCCTTGGGTGATAATCCGGCCAGACGCAGCTATGTCGTTGGTTTTGGCAACAATCCCCCACAAAATCCGCATCATCGGGCCGCACATGGCTCCTGGACCAATAGTCTGCAGTCGCCAGTAAAAACCAGACATATTCTTTACGGAGCTTTGGTCGGAGGACCAGATCGCAACGATCAGTACACGGATGATCGTGGTCAGTATACCTTCACAGAAGTCGCCACCGACTACAATGCCGCCTTTTCTGGAGCGATAGCTCTCTTGGCGAAAACTTACGGTGGTTCTATCGATCCAAACTTTCCTCCAGTGACCCAGGCTTCAGAAGAGTATGTGATCGAAACCAAAATCAATTCCCGCGGCAATGACTATCTGGAAATCGCCTCGCGTATCGAGAATCAGACAGCCTTTCCGCCCCGTAAACCTGCTGCTCTGCGCTATCGCTATATCGTCGATCTCTCCGAAATTCCTGAAGCCTTGCGTGACGCCAGCCAGGTAAATATTCGTACCGCCTACTCTCAGGCGACTTCCGTTTCGACCCTGAAGGCTTGGGATGCCAATCGCAATCTTTACTACATTGAAATGGATTTTACTGGTCAGAACATTATACCGGCGGGACAATCAGAATGTCGGCGAGAGGTTCAATTCCGTTTCACCTATCCCTCGAGTTGGATTCCCTATTGGAACTATAAAAACGACCCCTCCTTTGCTAATACCGATACGGTCTGGGCGATCAATCGCAATTTGCCCATCGTGGAATGAAGCGAAGGACTGATCAGCAGCTCTGAGAACGAAGGCCGGATTTATTCCGGCCTTTCATTATCTCGAAGCGACAGCTTAAAGTTCCAAACAACGTCTGTCAGTTGCGGCTTGATCATAACCCGCGATTGTTCCTGCTGCACTGAGATCAGCTAAAAATTGGCTGGCGAAGAAACACTGCATTTTACTGGCTGGATGAATGTATTCCCAATATTTATAAAGGCTAGGCTCAGCGCAGAATTCCTTATTACCATAGAATTGCCCTTGTAAACTGCCGAGGTAGCAGGGAACATCCAAGTATTTGAATCCATAATCAGAGGGTGCTGCTATGGTTTTTTGATTTATCTCATAGGCTTGAAAAACGGTCACTTCGATTTCGGGTGCCTGCTTGGCGAAACTCGCCAGCATGGTTCGAAGTTTTTGATTGTGAGCGGCAGTGACTGCAAAGAGTGTCTCGGGTGTGCTGGCGATCGGCTGATTTGGATTGCGATTGATAACGCCAAGCTCGGGCATGGTGCCGACCACAAACTTGCGAAAGCCAATTTTTCTGAGTTGGTCCAATCCTTCGCGGATATCCTGCACGGCTTCGCTGCTTATGCTATCCACTTTGTCAGTAAGGGGCTTGCCTTGAGCGTCCTGGGCCTTTTCAGCCCCAATGATATAGTTATTGGGACCAATCCAGATGACCAGCAAGTTATCTTCGAAATTCATTTTTTTGAGAGCCCACTGATGTTCCTGAATCTGCTGTAAAAAAGACGGAATTGCAATGCGCTCAAAGATGCTGGTCGTCCGTGTCTGAGCTCCTCCGACAGCATAGTTCGTTATCGTCCAACCCAGTCCAGCCGAGACATAATCGGCCCATATCGGGCCATTGCTCCAACGGGATTTATAAAAAACGCGGGGTGGAATAAACAATCCCAGAGTGCGCTTATTCAAATTACCCGGATCGGAAAGCGAATCGCCAAGGACTGTGATTTGCTTGATACCGGATGAATTGGGCTGCTGGACTTGACCGATCAACCACTTTTCCTGGTCGGGCTTCACCAGCGTGTCAACCGATGGGCCCTTATCGCCCTGCCCGAAAAATTTTGCTTCACTCTCTTCCTTGGAAGTGGTTTTGCAGCTGGCTAGGACTAGGATCACACATATCGCCCATTGTCGCACGGTTGCACCTCGGTCTTGTTGTTATGGGCTCATCTTAGCCGACAGGGACTTAATAGTCTAGAATCATAGGTCGTTTGGAACTCGCAGGGG
>JBGSRE010000649.1:0-2262 GCA_041737755.1 Oligoflexus sp. | reverse complement strand
TACTGTGGTGGAAGATCCTCTGAACAAGACCCCGAGCACTTTCACCTGGAGTTCGGAGGATGCTTTGACTCTGAGTTGGTCAGCCACGTCCAGCATTCGCTACCGCTCTTTGCAAGACCCACCAGCCGGGGATCGTCTGTTGCAAAATCTTTGACGGCAGCCACGCATTGCTCCACACCGGCAAAGCTAGTGATGACGGATTCAATTTCACCAAGCTCCATCCGATAGCCGCGTAGCTTGATCTGCTGATCGGAACGGCCAAAAATTTCTAAGACACCATTCCATTTATAGCGACCAATATCCCCAGTTCTATAGGCCAGCGCTGATAGACTAGGGATCATCTGAAAACGTTCTCGAGTCAGTTCAGTGCATTCGTAATAGCCCAGCGCCAGACCTGAACCGCCAATGTAGATTTCACCTTTTTCGCCTGGCAATACCGGATTCAACTGCTCATCCAGAATATAGATTGCAGTATTGGCGATGGGCTTGCCAATAGGAATCAGTCCATCCGCGTCCCGAATCAGATGAATCGTACTCCATACGGAAGTTTCGGTAGGACCATACATATTCCAAACTTCAGGAATCAAGGGCAGCAGACGGCGGGCGATATCGAGAGGAAAGGGCTCGCCACCACAAAGTGCCTTGCGAATTTTCGAGCCGCTCCAGCCGGCTTCCAAGAGCAGACGAAAGTTGGAAGGTGTCGCTTGAAAGATTGTGATGTTCTCCTCTTCAACGATCGCACGAAGGAGTTTGCCGTCCTTGCCTTCTTCCGCACTGGTGAGATAAAGGCTGGCCCCACAAAGCAGGGGCAAAAGCAATTCCAGGACGGCAATATCGAAAGACAGGGTGGTAATAGCCAGAATACAATCGGAGCTTTCCATGCCTGGCTTTTGTTGCATCGATAAGAGAAAGTTGACGATCGAGCGGTGACCCAGCATGACCCCTTTAGGCTTTCCTGTGGATCCAGACGTATAAATGAGATAGGCGATGGACGAAGGATCCTGAGCGGGATCCTGCCACTGATCAGCCATGAACTCAGGCAATTGATGTTTGACATCATCCCAGATCCATGCGGAACAACTGGGAGCTATATCAGCACGCATCGCCTCTTGGCAGAAGCAGCCTTTCACCTTCGAGTCATTCAACATATAATGCAGTCGCTCTGCAGGAAAGCTTGGATCCAAGGGTACGTAGCCTGCACCTGCCCGCAGAATACCGAGCATGGTCACCAGTAAAGCTGGTGTGCGCGGCAAGGCAATACCAATGAGGTCACCGATGCCAATATTTTTGTTCTTTAACCAGAGGGCTACTTGCTTGGATTGCATATCGAGTTGACGAAAACTGAGATCGCCCTGTCGACTTCTGATAGCAATTTTGTCCGCTGCTTTTGCAATAGCAGGTCCAAGTAGTTGAGGTATGGTTTGTTCCAGATGCCAGGCCTGATAGCTGCTATTCCATCGCTGCCAAAGAGGTAAGACGACATTTTGAATCGGTAGGGAATTTAAGCTTCTCTCGGGAGACTCGCTCCATTGCTCGGCTAATTCTTTAATGACCGTGGCGAGTGTCAGTGGAAACTCTTCATCCCAGCAGTCTTCCTGCCAGGTGAGAAAAGTTTCCCCATCTCCGTCCGGACAGAGCCAGAGCAAACTCGTAGGACCAGGATCACAGCTCAGTATTCGCAGTTGCTGCGCTTCGGTGGAAGCAGGCAGCAGGCCGACCCCTATCCAAAGTCCCGCTGGCCATGCATTCGATTGTGGATCAGGCATGCTTGTCCAGCCAATTTTGTTGCTAGCTTTTAGCCATTGGGTGAAGTTGTCATCCATGTGAGAGGTTCCTTGCAGGGCCTCCCAACCACTGGCACCTGGGGATCCCTGAGTTTTGGGAAAGCGCAGGCTATTTTTATAGAGCACAGACCCTATATCCTGATTCAAGAGTCTTTGGAGTGCCGCGCGCATGAGAATGGCTGCCACTGTGAAAGACGGTAGACCATGGGTACGCGCGTGATCCACCAATTCGTGCCAGGCATGGGAAGGCAGGCGAAACGTGCAACTGCCTTTGGCCATATGCGACTTGGTCTGGGCCGGCAAACTCGGCGGCAGCGTGCAGACTGTTGGTTCGGCTATCGTATGATAACTGGCCCAGCCGTATTGAATGAATTGAGCCAGTCGCTCCCGTGCGAGAATTTCTCTTTGTGTTGCGGAAGGTGCCTGACCGCGGAACTGTAGTTCCAAGCTTCCTAACGCTGCATGCAGCATACTGGAG
>JBGSRE010000577.1:0-2115 GCA_041737755.1 Oligoflexus sp. | reverse complement strand
CCATGAAATCAGAACGCCGCTGAATGGCATTATTGGAATGACTGATCTGCTCCTAGAATCAGCTTTAGATATCCAACAACGAGACATCACAGCGACCATTTCCAACTCTGGAAAAATGCTTCTATCAATCGTTAATGATATCTTAGATTTTTCGAAAGTCGAAGCAGGAAAGATGGATCTTGAACTCGTCGAATTCAATCTCAAAGACCTTTTCAATGAACTCGGATCCCACTTTCGCTTTGATGCAAGGCGCAAGGGCCTCAGCTTTCGGATTGAAGCACCAAGTAATTCTTTAGCTGTCATTGGGGATAGTGGTCGGCTTGGACAGATTATTCACAATCTCGTCGGTAATTCCATCAAATTTACCGACAAGGGTGAAGTGGTACTGAAGTGCGAGCAGATAGCTGAAACAATGGATGACTTAAAAATCAAAATCACTGTTTCGGATACTGGCGTTGGTATTCCTCAAAAAGCCAAAGCTAAAATTTTTGAGTCATTTACTCAAGCCGAGGCATCCACCTCTCGGTCCTTTGGAGGATCAGGTCTTGGGCTGAGCATCTCGCGAAGTATCGCCCGACTCATGGGAGGGGATATCACCTTTGAGAGTCAAGAGGGTATCGGCACAACATTCCTTGTCGAACTCACTTTTAAAAAGGGCGAAGCCAAGCGAGAGAGTGTGTCCCCGATGCAAACGAGCATTGTGGCGATTCCAGAGCGGATCGATGCTGCGATTCTGGTCGCAGAAGATAATCTGGTCAATCAAAAAGTGATTAGCTTAATCCTAGAAAAGATAGGCTGCAAGTATTCACTCGTGGCCAATGGTTTAGAGGCCATTGAAGCTCTTCGCACCAAGGATTTTGATGCAATCCTGATGGACTGTCACATGCCTGAAATGGATGGGTATGAAGCGACCAAGGCGATCCGAACGGGCTTTGACAAGCGCAACGCCGACATTCCTATCATTGCTCTCACAGCAAATGCTATGAAAGGCGAAGAGCTCGCCTGTCGCGCCGCAGGAATGAATGGATTCCTCACCAAGCCGGTTGTAAAAAAGGATCTCATCGAAGTTCTACGAAAATATATTAAGAAGGCGGCCTGATTGGATTAATTGACTATATTTTTTGTCTTTCTGATCCGATAGCATCAGCAAGAAGCGCATAACTTTCTAACTTAGGTCTAAATCATATGAAAGTAATCCTCGTCGACGATTCGAGCTTTCAAAGAAATCATTTACGAAAGCTATTAGAAGCTCAGGGACATTCCGTCACAGCCTTTAATAACGCCAAAGCTGCTTTGGAAGTACTGAGCCAAGAAACCTTTGATTGTGTCGTGACCGATCTTTTGATGCCTGAAATGGACGGACGAGAGTTCACTCTAGAACTTCGCAAGGTCTTCAAGTCATTGCCAGTTGTTATACTTACTGCCGACGTACAAAACATCGCGAAAGAAGAGTGCCTAAGCAGCGGAGCAACTGCGGTCATTCACAAACCTATTACAGAAGAAAAGCTGCAAGAGCTTTTGAAAGCGGTCCATATCGGAGTCGCCGCATGAAACCAAACATTGAAATTTCAGAATTTCAGCGAGATGCCTTACGAGAGCATCTCAATATTGGTATGGGCCTCGCGGCCGGCACTCTCAATCAAATGCTAGATACTCGAGTTAAGCTACAGGTTCCCCAGATAAACATCATGCATCTTAGTGACTTTATACAGGATAGTCAGGCAAAATTCACGGAAAATTTGGCTACCGTCACTATGCCCTTCAAAGGTAATATTTCCGGTTCTTCCTCGGTGATTTTTAGTGAAGACAGCGCAGCTCGACTGGTAAGGCTCTTGGTTCCAGAATCAGATCTCAATACAACCGAGCTGAACTCAATTACCGAGGCGACTCTGACCGAAGTTGGAAACATTATCATAAATGCAGTGATGGGATCGCTAGCGAATTTAACTAAGATGCACCTCCGATTCAATCCACCGTCCTATCGACTGATGAATCTCATCGACATTCTAAGTGGAAGAAAAGATAAAGACGATCCTATCCTCGAACAGTCGATCATCATTTTTGGTGAAACTTTCTTTCACGTTGAAAAGGAACATATTGTTGGCCGCATCCTCA
>JBGSRE010000471.1:0-1820 GCA_041737755.1 Oligoflexus sp. | reverse complement strand
GACCATTCGAAGCAGCGGTACATGCTGCGTGAGATGATTCGAATGGGTGTCGAAGCCATCAATGCTCACCGTAACATAGGGCGAAAGACCGGCGGCCAAAGTCAAAAAGGAACTGGGTATCAAGCTTTTTGGTCCCCATTCTTCCGTGATGCCATATCGATCCTTGATCGTTGCATCGAGGGTCAGTTTTTTTCCCAAGCCACTCGCATAAAGTTGATCCAACTGTGTGGCCGAACTTTCCCATCCTGTCATGCTTGCTTGGGCAACTTGGTTTTGCTGGCTTTTTTGCAGCGCATCCAATTGTTTAATGAGGGTATGGGCTGGATCGAAGCTGCTGCTTTGGACATGTTGATTGTAAGGGCCGCGCATCATATCGGCTAGGCCCGCTCCACTTTGTGCCTGCAGAGGGGGATTAGTCGTCTTGCTGTCACCGAGTGGAATGGGTCCACCCAGAACAACATGAGCAGGAAATGATCCTGCAGCAAGTCCCATCAGTGCTGTGAGGGACGGATATTCCCGGCTTCGTGAGAGACTGAGAATACCCGAGTACATATAGTTTTGTGCCAACTCATGGGCCGTTACTTCGGTAAAAAGTCCATTGATAAACGCCGTGGGAACAGTCGCAAAGGCTGATTTTGCAGGCTCCAGTCCCCAACCACCAATCAGGTTATTTTTTCCAGCTACTTGAAAGCTGTTGAGACCCTGATAGGCAGCGTTGTATGCGGGACTTGTGAGCTTGCTGCCGATCACTGGATCGGTAGCAAGATGAGCATCCCATCCTCCTCGCAGAAAAATGTGAAGAAATTTGCGTCCAGAGCTGGCGGCTCTGGCTTCTGGTGTGAGGATAAGGGAGTCGGCAGGAATATGCCGAAGGATCTGCACCCAGGCCATGATTTCGGCTGCGCTTAAAAGCAAGGAGCGACGGGTCCACTTGGGTTTTTGCGGAGGGTTTTTCATATCGTCCAAAACTCCTGACTGGACATGAGTGCATAAAGCACCAAGACCCAAACTGTAGGCGGCCACTTTTCGCGCTGCATGATTTCAATGGCTGCGTCACGAACCAAGTATTTCTCGGTTTCTGTAGGGGGGCGCCCATAAAGTCGCCAATAGAAATCTTCAAGCTGAGCCAGCCAGCGATCCTCCATGGCCTGGAGCTCGTCTTGATTCGCACCGGCCTGGGCTCTTTGCTCAGGAAGAATGGGATGATCTTCCGTCAGTTTGCAATTCTGGAATAGGATAGATCCGCTTGCATCTGGCCTCGCCTCGCGCCAGACCACAGCAGAGGCCACATCGTAGGCGATGCGTCGCACCAAGAGAAGAGTTTGCACTTTGGGAATAGCATCTCTTTTACTGGCACTGATAAAGTCAATGCCGCCCAGAGGAACTCCATACTGCTCGATTATCAGATCGTGATAGCGTCCATCTTCATCAGTCCAACCGATTTCGATTTCCAAAGCCTGTTTGATTTGCTTTGATGTTTGTTCGGGGGTGAGACGCATGACAGCCTGGGTGGGTTCGAGCAGGCTTGAGTTATCGATCGGTCCAGCTTCTTTGCTGCTTTCCTTCTGGCACTTGCAACTGACGAAGCAGCAGCTCATGAAGATGAAGAGAGCGAATTGTTTCATTTAAAGTGACAACCCTTCGAAATGTGTCCGACCAACGATTCCCAAAGATTGAGTTCGGCGGAATTCAAAAATACCTAAGACCGTCTATTTAGTATTTATTAAATCAATAGCTTATGGGTCATTTAAAGGGGGATCTTGGGGCAGGGAACTGGTTGAAATGGTAAAGATATATTTAGAGTTCCAGAAAAGTAGAGG
>JBGSRE010000417.1:0-7928 GCA_041737755.1 Oligoflexus sp. | reverse complement strand
CGGCGGATGCCCAACGCCCGCGAAGCGGGCTGGGCATGACGACCCATCCGCTCCCCGCACCCGGCGGATGCCCGACGCCCGCGAAGCGGGCTGGGCATGACGAACCATCTGCCTAGCCGGCCGCGCTTCCTGCCGGAATTTGCTTTACAAGGTCGCCACTGGCTTTTAAGGTGTCGTCGATACATCCCAGAGCTCGGCAATCCGTTTCACGGAAGGATATCATCGTGCGAAAAATGATCTTGAAAGGGGTGGCCTTCTGCGCGCTCCTTATTACGTCTCATCTTGAAGGAAAACCGGCGATGACCGCAGAGAAGAAAGACGCAGATTATCAATGGCTGGAAGAAGTAGAAGGCCAAAAGCCATTGGATTGGGTGCGTAAACATAACACCAGGACTCTCGACCGTCTGCGAGCCTACAAGGATTTTAGTAGCTTTAAAACGCAGGCCCTGGAAATCCTCGAAGCGAAAGATAAAATCCCCGACGGTCGGATCCAAGGGGAATTTGTGTATAACTTTTGGCAGGACGCAGAACATATTCGTGGTGTTTGGCGACGTACCAAATGGGAATCTTACGTCAGCAATAAGCCAAATTGGGAAGTGCTGTTGGATGTCGACGCCCTGGCCAAGGCCGAAGGCAAGAGTTTTGTCTTTGGGGGTACAGAATGCTTGCGCCCTCAGTACGAGCGTTGCCTTGTCGTCTTGTCCGAGGGAGGCAGCGACGCCGCTCAGGTTCGCGAGTTCGATTTGAGCAAGAAAGCCTTCGTGAAAGACGGCTTTCAATTGCCCGCCAGCAAGTCTCGGCTGGACTGGCTGGACCTAAAGACCTTGCTCCTGGCTGATGCCGGCGAGGGCGTACCGAAAACCGATTCCGGTTACCCTATGCAGGTGAAAATCTGGCAGCGCGGCACTCCTGTGACTGCGGCAAAAATGGTATTTCAAGGCCAAAAAGCCGATGTTTCCGTCAGTTCGATGGTGATGCATGACGACGATCAGGATCATGTTTTCATGGTTCGTGCCGACACTTTTTTCACAGCGGAAGTCTCGGTCTACAAAGACGGTAAAATCATTCGCCTGCCCCTGCCCACCGATGTGGATGTCAAGGGTGTGTTTCGCGGCCAACTGCTGTTCGCCAATCGCAGCAGCTTGAGTGGCTTCGGCCCTGGCTCGCTTTTGACAGCTCCATTAAGTGAACTCATGCAAGGCAAAACGCCGATCCGCTTGGTCTATGGACCCACGAGCACTCAGGCTTTGGATGGCATTGGCATCGGCAAAGATTTTATCTATGTGGCTCTGCTCGATAACGTTCGGAATAAAGTCTATCGCTTCGAACTGAAGGGCCAAGAATGGTCATCGAAGATTTTGCCGCTCGAAGATAAGGGCACGATTAATTTCCGCTCGATCGATGAAGATAGCAATCGACTGCTCGTCAGCTACGAAGATTTTCTGACCCCAACCAGTCTCTTTGCAATGGACGGCAGTAAGTTGGACAAGCAACTCGTCATGCAGCTGCCAGCTCGTTTCAAAGCCGATGGTCTGGAGATAAGACAAGAATTTGCCAAGAGCAAAGACGGCACCAAAATTCCCTATTTTCTGGTCCACCGCAAGGATTTGCCTTTAAAATCGGAGAATCCCACCCTGCTCTATGCTTACGGTGGATTTGAAGTATCGATGCAGCCCTCCTACCTGACGGTCGCTGGCCGCCTTTGGCTGGAGCGTGGCGGAGTGTATGTCCTGGCCAATATCCGCGGCGGCGGTGAATTCGGTCCTACCTGGCATCAGGCTGCTTTGAAAGAAAATCGGCAGAATGCCTTTGATGATTTCGTCGCCGTGGCTGAGGACCTTATTGCTCGCAAAGTGACTTCACCCAAACACCTCGGTATACAGGGTGGCAGCAACGGTGGTTTGCTGATGGGTGCAACCTTCACCCAGCATCCCGAGCTTTTCAATGCTGTCGTCTGCCAAGTTCCCCTGCTCGATATGCAGCGTTTCCACAAACTTCTGGCAGGTGCCAGTTGGATGGCGGAATATGGCAACCCAGATGATCCAAAGCAAGCTGAATACATTCTGAAGTATTCGCCTTTCCAAAATTTGAAAGCGAATAAAAAATATCCAGAAGTATTTTTTGTGACTTCGACCAAAGACGACCGGGTTCATCCGGGCCATGCTCGAAAAATGGCGGCTCGTATGGAAGAATTCAAACAGCCTTTCCTTTACTTCGAAAATATCGAAGGCGGCCACAGTGCAAGCGCGAACCTTCAGCAATTGGCCGAACGCCAGGCCCTGAGTTTCTCTTATCTTTGGGATAAGCTAGGACCCGCGCCGATTGCAGCCAAGTCGGCTTCGAATCCTTAAGGCCTTTTCCTCGGACGAGTCCTTCTTGGGCTCGTCTTTTTTTTGACCGCTCTTCGGCCTTTGCAAATTATCTATGCATTCCATTCCACTCCATTCTGTGCGAAATTTGTCAGATCGTTCGTGAGACGTGAGCAACGATTTCCCGTTTTCCATTCCCTTACTATGAGGTTCAAGATGGCTGCCTATGAATTAAGCATTAACGGCAAAACCGTGCGTGTGGAAGCTGAAGCCGATATGCCTTTGCTTTGGGCTGTGCGGGACCTTGTTGGTCTCACGGGCACCAAGTATGGCTGCGGAATGTCTCTTTGTGGAGCATGCACCATTCTCGCCGATGGAGAACCCATTCGAAGCTGTGTGACCCCAGTATCTTCGATCGGCAAGCGCCAGCTGACGACGATTGAAGGTTTGAACGATAAGGTGGGGGAGGCCATCAAAACCGCCTGGCAGGATATCTCTGTGCCCCAGTGCGGCTACTGCCAGTCGGGGCAGATTCTGGCGGCGAAGGCTTTGCTCACCCAAAAGCCCAAACCCAGTGATCAGGACATCGACACGGCCATGAGCGGCAATATCTGTCGCTGTGGAACCTACGCTGATATCAAGCGGGCGATTCACAAGGCCGCGGATCTGGTTGAGCGAGCTTAATCTTTAATTCAGGAGTTTCCTCTATGATGGATATTTTCGTCAGCCAGCAGCCCAATCGTCGTGATTTTTTGAAAACTGGCGCGGCCGTTAGCGGTGGCCTAGTCATCGCCTGGACACTGCCTATGGGGCTAGGAAAGAAGGCTTTTGCCGCCGCTCCTGCCGGACCCAATCTGGATTTTTCTTCGTCAGCCTTGCCCAATGCCTTTGTGAAAATTGCCAGTGATAATTCGGTTACTCTCATCATCAATAAGCTGGAAATGGGCCAGGGTGTAAACACTTCCCTCGCCCAGTTGATCGCCGAAGAGTTGGAATGCAATTGGCAGCAGATTCGCTGTGAATCCGCTGCGGTCGCTCCCGTCTATAATGCTACGTTTATGCCTTTGCAGATGGCTGGTGGTAGTTCTTCTCTGGCGTCGTCTTGGGAGCAGCTGCGAATGGTCGGCGCGATGGCGCGCGAGATGCTGAAATCAGCAGCAGCCGAGCGTTGGCAAGTTCCCGTCGCGGAACTGAAAGCGATGGATGGCGGTATTCATCACGCAACGAAGGGCGTGCTAAGTTATGGCGAGCTGGCGGAAAGTGCCGCCAAACAGCAGCCAGCAAAAGATATCAAACTGAAAGATGCCAAGGACTTTAAAGTCATCGGCCAGTCCATGAAGCGAACCGATGCGGCGAGCAAAGTCAATGGCACAGCGATTTTTGGGATCGATGTCAAAGTTCCCGATATGCTCTACGCGGTGATCGCTCGCCCACCATTTGGGGCGACTTTGCAAAGCTTCGATGAAAAGGCTGCAAAAAAAGTTTCCGGTGCCAAAGAAGTGATCAAAATGGGCGATAAAGTGGCCTTTATTGCCAGCAATAGTTGGGCAGCGATCAAGGCCCGAGAAGCGGCGCAGGTGAAGTGGACATTATCCGATGCTCCCCATCTGACGCAAAGCACACTTTTGAAAAGCTATGTGGAAAATCTGGATCGACCGGGAACTCCGATCAAAAAAACCGGATCGCCTCAAGACGCCTTAAAAAAAGCCAGTAAAACACTGGTAGCAAGCTACGAGTTTCCCTATCTCGCCCATGCTTCGATGGAACCCTTGAATTGTACCGTGGCCTTTGATGGAACTTCGGCTCAACTCTGGGCTGGTTTTCAGATGC
This sequence comes from Oligoflexus sp., assembly GCA_041737755.1. Lineage (GTDB taxonomy): Bacteria > Bdellovibrionota_B > Oligoflexia > Oligoflexales > Oligoflexaceae > Oligoflexus. The sequence goes on along the minus strand of JBGSRE010000417.1, from coordinate 3,789 downwards.
CGACCACCGACCAGCAGGTCGCGGCAGGGATTTTGGGCATAGCTCCTGAAAAAGTAACGATGAATACCACCTTTGCTGGTGGAAGTTTCGGTCGCAGGGCTAGCAAAAACAGTGATTTCGTCGTGGAAGCTGTAACGATCGCCAAGCAGCTGAAAAAGCCAGTCCAGGTGCTTTGGACGCGCGAAGATGATACGCGCGGCGGTTACTACCGGCCTCTGACCATGCACAAAGTAACGGCCGGTTTGGATAAAAAAGGCCGAATTTCCGGCTGGAATCACAGTATCGTTGGCCAGAGTGTGATGGCCGGTTCGGTGTTTGGTGCAGCCGTTGAGAAGTCGGGTAATGATCCGACGTCCATCGAAGGTGTCAGCGATTCGCCTTATGCGATCGCGGATTTCAATCTGGAATTGCAGCTGCCGAAGTCAGAGGTGACAACGCTCTGGTGGCGAGCGGTGGGTCATACTCATACCGCCTATGTGATGGAAACCTTTATCGATGAGTTGGCGGAAGCCAATAAAAAAGATCCCATCGCCTATAGGAAGGAACTTTTGAAAAAAAGTCCTCGGCATCTGGCGGTATTAGATTTGCTTGTGAAAAAATCGGACTGGGGAAAAAAAATTCCTGCTGGGCACGCTTTAGGTGTGGCTGTGCATGAGTCCTTCAATTCAGTCGTGGGCCATGTCGTGGAAGTATCCATGCAAGGCACGACACCCAAAATTCACCGGATCGTCAGTGCGGTGCATTGCGGAACTGTGGTGAATCCGAAAGGTGCCCAGGCGCAAGTGGAAAGCGCTGTCGTTTATGGTCTGAGTGCTTGTCTTTATGGCGAGCTGACGCTCGTTAAAGGAGAGGTGCAGCAGAGTAATTTCCATGACTACCAGATGCTGCGCATGGCTGAGATGCCGCCTATGGATGTGCATTTTGTAGCTTCCAAGGATCCGCCCACAGGTTTGGGTGAACCGGGTTTGCCGCCTTTGGCTCCAGCCATTGCCAATGCTATCTATAAGCTGAAAGGTCAAAGACTGCGGTCGATGCCCTTTAGCAAAGCTTTGGGATCGCCCGCATGATTTCAGCCCTCCTGCTAGCGGCGGGCCAAGGCCGGCGCATGAACTATAAGGCCAAGGCTCTGCTTCGCTTTCAGGGTCAGAGTTTCCTCGAGCGAGCGTTGCAGCAGCTGGCGGCTGCAGCGCTGGACGAGCTGATTGTGGTAACCGGTGCCTATCGCGCCGAGGTAGAGGAGGAATGCCATCGCCTGCAGGTTCAGAACTTTGTTCCGACGGTGCGTATGGCTTTCAATCCGTATTTTGCAGAAGGACTGTTAGGCTCAATCCAAGAAGGTTTGCGGCAAGCTCATCCCGAGACCGAAGCGGTCCTGATCACGCTCGTCGATCTGCCCTTTCTGGAAGCCAAAGACTATCAAGCCGTAGTGAATTGCTGGAGGGAAGGGGAGTCCCGGCCCATCGTGCGTTCCTTCAGTGGCGGCATTCCCGCCCATCCCGTGCTGATTCCTCGGGCCTATTTTGCGGAAATTTGTCAGCAGCCTCCGAGCGATAAGGGCTGCTCTTTTCTGTTTCAAAAGTATCCGGCCCAAGTGCTGATTCATGAACTCAGCCACAGCCACGGCCACATCGATATTGATAGCCTGGAGGATTACCATGCTCACATCGCCCCCTGAACTTTTTCGCAAGGCTCAGGCACTGAAAGATGAGGGCGCTGCTTTCATCCTCGCGACCGTGATTCGTGTTCGCGGGTCGGCATCAGCCAAGACTGGATCCAAAGCGATATTTAGTCAGGATGGGATCAATCTTTGTGGCTACATCGGCGGCGGCTGTGCGGAATCGCATGTCGCACAGGAGGCCTGTGAGGCTCTGCGCGAAAAATTTCCGCGCATTGTTGAAATCGACTTGGACGATGTAGTCTTTGGTTTGTTGCCCTGTGGTGGGGTTATGGTTGTTTATTTAGAACCGCATTTTCCATGCTTAGAACTGGCCTTGCCGGATCTTGGTGAATGGAATGGACCGGCGTCTCAGTTCTGTAAAGAGCTTGGTTTTCAGACGACTCTTGATTTGCAATCAGCCGCGGCAGTCAAAGATTGGCGGCAGGTTTTTTTGCAGATAGCCGAGGCTTTGGCCCGATGGAAAGGCTATCCTTTGCTGCCCTTGCGCGATAGCAAAGGCCTGGGGGCTGCACCCATGCCCCGACTGACGCTGGATGCACCGCAGCTGATTGTCTTTGGTCAGACCCGTATTACCGAAGAATTTTGCCGGCTCCTGCAAATCATGGAATGGCAGGCTCAGGTTTACCTGACGCAACCTGAGCGAGGCCATTACCCAGCGCATCTGAGTGTCTGTGAGGTTCCGATGCAGACAGCGGATCTGGATATCCCCAAGGGATCCTGGGTGCTGATCGCCAGTCATCATCGGCAGGACGCAGCCATCGCCCATCGAGCCCTGCTCTGTGGAGCGGATTATGTCGCGCTAGTATCTAGCGAAAAAAGATCCCGCCTGATCGCTGCCGACATGCTGGAACAGGGTTTGAGCCCTAAAGATTTGGAAAGGCTCTTTGCTCCGGCAGGATTGAATGTTCCGACCGATACGCCTTTGCAGATAGCCTTTTCGATTCTTTGTGAAATCCTGAGTTGTCAAACCGTATGAGAAGCCTGAAGGATATTGGGGGCTTCTAGTAGGATTCAGGTCACGGCAGCTTTTCAACGGCACTCGTAGCGGCGGCATTCAGCACGTTTACGGTTATATTCTGCCAGATATTTTAGATCTGTATCGCCAGGTCGATAGGCAATCTGATCCAATTCAATCAAGCAGTTGGTCCAGCGGCTATAGTTGCACTGACTTTCTGAAAGTTCAGAACGCCCAGCTTTTTCTTGGCCGCAGGCAAAGGCGCTAAGAGCCAAAACCAAGAAAGCAATCAGCTGCGAGAATTTTAGTCCGTGGTTGCGCATTCGTTTTCTCCAAGTTTATGTGAGCGAGGGCTTCGAGCTTGCACGACTATGCAATTTATGCGCTGTGTAAAAGCTTGCTCAGAAACTTGCAAGATCGATTCGTTAACTCGCTAAATCTTCTGCTTAATTTTTTGCTTACACTGTAAGTGAATGACCCAGCGCATCTGAGTGTTTGTGAAGTTCCAATGCAGACGCAGGATCTGGTAGCCGAAAGCGGTGGTGAACTCTGCACTTCCTAGTGCCATAAAAAAACCCGGTTTTGACGGTGACTTATATTGAACTGATGAAGTCATTGGATCATGGCCTATTAATTGAAGTAGGTAGTTCGCTGACGCTGGTTGCCTCACTTGCTAGGAAGGACTGATCGTGAACAAGCATCTTTCAATATCTGCTTCGATTCTTGTGTTTGGATTTCTATGGGCCTGCTCCGCTCCGCAAAATAATTCAGATCTTACCGTCGCTTACGGTGACAAATTGCGATCGAATAGTGTCTTGATCCGATCCACTTTTGCGCTGTTACCGGCCAATCCCGAGCAAAAGACGCCCTATTGCACAGCGGTCCTCATAGCGCCGCAGCTGTTGCTGACGGCGGCGCACTGTCTAGATTTCGATCAGCCTGAGCTAAGACTGGGTTATGGTCCTGATATGATGAATCCATCGGGTATTCTCACGGGCCGCGGGATTGCCCATGAAAGTTATAATGCGCCCTACAATGAGCCATTCAGTTTTGATATAGGCATGATTCGATTGGATAGTCCGGTATCGACACCATTGCTACCCCTTGCTTTGGCGAAAGAGGAAGACTTTTCGGTCGGAACGACTGTAACTGTTCT
>JBGSRE010000374.1:0-5433 GCA_041737755.1 Oligoflexus sp. | reverse complement strand
ACCGCCAAGCATAAAGAAACTATCTTGAATGCTAAAGGCCCTATTATCCAAAACCTCGGCAAAGAATTGAAAGATACTGCGTTCAAGATGGGATTCCGGCTGTTCCAATACTTTCGATCCGGCTTCACCAGTTGACTGCTTCATGCTGTAATTGATCGCCAATTTTCGCTGCCGGTAGAATTCTTTGATCTTGAGAGTTTGCAGTTTACCGTTATCGGTTCGTGGCAAACGGCCCTCGCTGGTAAAGAATACATCATAGGGATAGAATTCATAATTTTTTGAGATAATATTACTCACTTCCAAAGCGATTGCTGCTAAGCTTTCACTATCAGAGGCAGAGAATTCGATCGCGCAAATTATTCGCTCTTTTTCATCGACTGGTAAGGAAAAACTTGTGATAGGACTGCTGCTCAAGACACTGATTTGCGTTCTCAGCAATTCTATAATATCTGATGGATAAAAGTTATGTCCATTAACGATCATGACTTCCTTCATGCGCCCGGTGATAAAGATTTCAGTATTGAAAACCGTACCGAAGTCCCCTGTGCGTAGCCACAAGCCATCAGCTCCGTCCAACTTGGCCTGAAATGTTTCTTGGGTTGCTTCACTGTTGTTCCAGTAGCCGAGAGCGACGGCCCGACTCTGAATCCAAATTTCTCCAATCTTGCCATCGGCAAGTCTTTGACCATTTTCCGGATCAACAATAGCTATTTTATAGGATTCAGAGGGTCCACCAACTGCAATCAACTGTTTTGCACCCGAAGATCCCTCGCGAACCTCGCGCATGACTCCCTGTGCTAACGCTGTCGAATCCACGACGACTGGTCGAATGATACGGGTCGTTTTGGTGATACCGCTGGTCGATTCAGCCAAACCGTAGCCAGAAACAAAGGTTTCTAGACGGAAGCCTGTGTCGGAAAACTTCGCAGTAAAGGCTTGCAGAGAAGCATAGTCGAGAGGTTCCGAACCATTCAGGCTTGTCTTCAGGCAGCTCAGATCAAGTCCAAGCAGTTGAGATTTTTGAAGAGCCTTAGCCGCAAGATTGTACGCTGAATTAGGGCCAAAAGTCGCCTGCGCCTTGAATTGGGAAATGACTTGAAACCAACGCAAAGGATTTTGCATGAAATCCACGGGTCGCATGATGATAGCCTGGGTTTCAGTCAAAAGTGGCGTAAAAATCGACATCAATCCGACGTTATGATAGAACGGGGCCCAAGACACGAAACTATCAAAGCGAAAGTCTACGGTAAATTCATCGTTCATTGCGACCGTATGAAGCACATTTTTCTGGCTAACGACCACTCCCTTGGGAGCGTTGGTAGACCCGGACGTATACTGGAGGTAAGCTATCTCTTCAACTGCAGGTTCGAAATCCCGGATCGACTCAGGCTCTACCGAAACTAACAGTTCTTCCACAGTTCTGACCGTCAGTTCAGGCGAGGCCTTGGCGAGCATCGCCTGAATCGCAGCATTGCCAACAATGGCCTGAGCTTCCGACGAAGCCAGAACCGAAATAAAACGTTGCTGTCTAGCAAGATCAATCGGTGCAGGTATCATACAGGAAATCGTACCGGAATAGAGGCAGCCGAGTAGGCTCACGACGTCCTGTTGCGACTGATCTGAAAAGAGAATCACTCGATCCCCTTGGCCCAGACCCAGCTTGCGCAAGCCTAGTCCAAAAGCGATGGCCTGAGCATGCAGCGTCTGCAGCGTAGGCGATTCGATCGTCTGTGTATGATCTTGATACGAAACAAAGTGAAAAGGAATTCGCTTCGGGTGCAGAGCTACGGTTTCGAAGATCGATGACACAAGACTAGGACTGGATCTTAAATGTCCGTAACTCTGGCTCGAATTCATGATTGCTCCATAAAGATATTGAAAATGCAGCCTAGTCATCGAGGAGAGTCCAAGGCAGCGCTGGAAGCCTCTTTGCTCATGAGCGCGCCTCTTTGGCGTCGAGAATGAGGCTTGCCAAAGTTATTAGCGCAATTAGATTATTCCGGAAACTATCATTTACTTACGCTGTAAGTATTTATTTGCGAGTGTTTGTTCGGGTCGGAGTAGTTTGCGAATATCAGTTACAAAGAGTTGCTTCTGAGCAAGGCGAGTGGCTTCCTGTTAGACAGAGCGGGTCGATCCAAGCAGCGAGAGACACAGAAATTCGACTGGCAGGTAAATGTGTAGGATTTCAGCTTTGCGATTGAGTCGAAATTTGTCCTAAATGGGTTTCCGGTACCAAAATATGGGTAGCCATAGCGATAACAATAAACATCGAATTTCGAATAAGCGATTTTTTGAAACTATCATGATAAGCAAACAAACTTGCTACAATCATCGCTTGCATAAGAGGAGCATTTTGCGAAAGGAGCCCTGTCTGACTGGCAAGGGCGATCACCAGGGCAGCAAACAGTATGGCTGAGAACATAAGCAGATCAACGGCATGGATAATACGATAGATCGAAAGATGCTTTCGAATCCAGGTCTCGATAATGAGAATCATCAAAACGACAATCGCTGCAGGAATAATGGGAAGGAAAAAATGCCAACCGCCCCGAAAAGAGTTGAAGGCCGCTGTTAAGAATAAGGCTCCTAATAATTTCCATCGATGGCGCAAAAGTCTCGAAGCATAGCTGCCAAGCCACTCCCGATAAGCTGCGGGATGCTCCTTAATATAACGTTTGGCGAAATTTCCTTGATTCGACATGCTGCAAAAGTCTCCCCATGTGTCTTACGGAGGATTGGGGGGGACCTCAATAGGCAAAACATGCCGGGCGAATGGGAAACGGTGCCGCAATTGCAAAAATGCTCGCGGCTAAGCCGGTAAAGTCGAATAAAGTCTGGGTGGGTGCCGGCAGTTGGGCCCGACTCTTGCGAATGGTATTCGCGGTGGATGTTTGCAAGTGTCCCCGCTGCGGTGCCGATCTTGCGATCATAAGCGCCGTGCTGGATCGCAAGCAGATTTCCAGCTATCTGGAACATGTTGGTCTGCCCGCAGCGCCTCCGCCCCGAGCTGGCATCAAGATGAAAGTTCTCTGTGATGATTGGTGCTAGGTGTCTGTGATAGTCTCAGCCTCGAACTGAGACCCATTGACTCCGCGTAAAAAATTAATCCAATTTTGATAGGGGATGCGTACATCTGCTCAGGCGATAGATTTGAGAATAAACATAAATTGTGGTCCTGTCCTTTAAAAAGCCAAATAAGCTTAGAAAAGAAGCGTTTTATGTTATAATGGCTTCTGCAGAAAAAGTGGGAAATTGAAAATTCCCGGATCGCTTTATCTATCCGCTCAGAGGCCATCGCCTCCAAATCGCGTTAGCTCCGTCTATAGCTTAGATACCAACGGACATTGAGCATTATGATCTCTCGCTCAAAAGATTGACCTTGGATATCAAAAAGCATGGGCGATCTGCTGAAGTGAATTGGTCTATGATATCATGGCACTTGACATCTGCAGCAGATCCTAAATTTGACAAGGCCATAGTGGTTTTATAGAATTCGTTAATAGCTCTAATTTGCAATTACAGGAAACAAGACGTTGCTTAAACATCAGTTCATAGTGATTTTTACTCTCGTAGTGATACAGAATGCCTGCAAAACTGTTAGTCCAGTCAGTGAGCCTACAGCCATCATCGGCAAGGACGATCGCACCACACTAGCTGACCAGCGATTCGAAGCGATGATTGGAACGATCTTGTTTCAAACGAATGAATTTACTAATATCAAGTGTACCGCTTCGTTTGTTGACAAGAACACCGTTGTGACTGCGTTGCACTGTATTGATCCGGACAATCTTGGTCTTTATAAGATCGCACTCAAAAGCCAGAAGCCAATAGCAGTAAAAGCGATAAAAAAGGTTTTTACTGAAGCTGATGTCGTATACTTGACAGTTAATTTTCAGAACTCCGCGTTTCTGCCTTCTGGATCCTTGGACCCTAAACAAAAAACGCAGATAATCAGTTACGATGTTGGTAGCAGCCAGTTGGTAGAAGACTCTGGGACAAAGATTAAGAATGTTGGGGCGGATGGCCTTATCACTCACGAACTTGATACGGTGGAGTCCGCTTCGGGGTCTCCGCTCATTCAGGATGGCAAGATCGTGGGTATTCATCTTGGTGTGCTCTATGATAAACCGTTGATCGTCGATCTAAGCAGCAAATCCGAAGCTATTGACAAAGCTTATGTCTACCTTGGCGAAAATAAGCCAGAAGAAGCTCTGAAAATACTGGAACCGATCCTGGCAGGTCAGAATTCAGAAAAAGCCAAGGTCATCGGTAATCTTGCTATTGAGATAAACGCGTTGAGCAAAGCCTCCATTGCATCGATCCGCCAGCGCATGAGCTTTGAAAGTTTAATTGGAGGCGCTACAGACGTTATTCTAGCTAATATCTCTGCTTATGAGCACGCTGAAGGCGTTAAAGGCCCCAGTGCCAACCACTTTAATGATGCTGCAAAGGCTATGCTGATCGCAGCAACATCAGTCGCAGTCCAACGTGGATATAGAGGAGAGGTCAATCACAATTGCGCGTTGAAGAATACATCTAGTTTTTCAAAGAGTACGCCTAACGATGTTCCAACTGTCGATGCCAATCTCTTTAAGTTTCTGAGTCGAGCACCATTTGGCCCTGTTAAACAAACTATACTCGTGAATATTCACCCTCTTAACCCCACTCAGTATCCATGCGGCACCACATATATTGCAGGTAGAGCACCTATTGGTTCCTATAGAACGGCCATGGTCGGAGACTCCTTGCATCACTTCTTCAGTATTGGAATGAATGCAGCTTGCTCCAACATAACCGCGACGGAAACCAATCGTTGGGCAGGAACTGTTGCGCATGAGATGCTTCATAACTTGGGCCAGCAACATGCGGGTACTACCGATGATCCGACAACGTATAAGGGCCGCTATGTAAAAGAATTTGGACATTGCGTAGCCTACGGACCAGACTGGGATCCCAATTCGCTGGGACTGACGGGTGGATTCAACCCATATACAGCAATTGATTGAGTTGTAACATGCGATTTATTCATGCGATGCTGACCCTTTTCTTATCAATCTCTGGTTGCCAAAAGCCCAAAGCAAAAAAGATAAGTTCCGCCCCCTGCGCTGTAACTCTGGATGGGAATGTTTATTCGAACGGCGTTCCTCAGGGACAAGCGCTTCGCAACACACTTACCTTTGAAGCTGGAAAGGTAATGTATCTCAACGATGATGCAGTATACCCTTTTATATCCTATCTTTGTATTGACCGAAGTATTTCTTGGGCAGATGCAGAATCGAAGCTTAAAGCCGAGATTCTCTCCGCAAGTGAAATTAAGTTTTTTACCGAAGTGCTAAAGCTTGAAAAATAGGGCTATTCCGCTAAAATGCCGGCTGTTTCACATTGTCGGGTTTCATGCGCAACTTCGCTTGGAAGCTGTATCAGCGCTTC
>JBGSRE010000358.1:0-2519 GCA_041737755.1 Oligoflexus sp. | reverse complement strand
TAAACATCGCTGTATGAGCCGGATTAAAGGTGATTCCAGTAATTTCACAGCCACGTGGTCCTACTAGAAAACGACGAATCTCCCGCGTCTCAGGATCTGCAGCCAGCATTTGATTCAAGCCGAGCACCTGGTTTTCCGCAGCAGCATCATCATAATCAGTCTGAATCCAAAGCCGACCTGAATTATCAAACTTGATCCCATCAGGACTACCAAAGATATCGCCCTTGATATTGCCCCTCAAGTTTTCGCTCGTGGACTGAGGATCACCACAGAGAACAAAAATATCCCAGCGGAATGTCAGAGACCTTGGATTGCGGCCTAGTTCAGCCAGTTTCATAATATGACCGTAGAGATTTTTGGCGCGAGGGTTGGCGGCATTGATGCTCTGACGACCATCATCCGAACCGCGATTTTTGTTGTTGGTCAAGGTAACAAAAATATCTCCCGTCTTGGGACTCACAGCCACCCATTCCGGTCGGTCCATGGGAGTCGCTCCCACATGATCGGCTGCCGCTCTTGCATTGATCAAAACATCGGCCTGATCAGCGAATCCGTTGACTCGATTTAAGCCATTTTTTCCATAGCTGAGCTCTAGCCAGTCACCCGATCCATCCTCGTTAAAGGATGCGACAAAGAGTTTTCCATCATCTAAAAGCCGGCTGTTAGCCGCACCATCTTTGGCTTGGTACGTTCCATTCGGCACGAATTTGTAAAGGTATTCGCCCCGAGAATCATCGCCCATATAGAAGGCTATATTGCCATCTGCGTCTTGAAGGGGTTCGCAGTTTTCATGGGAGAATCGGCCCATTGCAGTTCGTTTCACAGGTACCGATTGAGGATTGAAGGGATCGATTTCCACAACCCAACCAAAGCGATTGACTTCATTTGCATAGCCACGATTCGCCAGCTCGCTTTTGGATTGAACGTCAAAGCGTGGATCGATCGTTTCCCATTGCCATTCCGATTTAGGCTGAACTCCATATCGCTGCTGCTCCCGACGAGCCTTGAGCTCAACGGCATCAGCATTGGCAAAATAGTTTTGAAAATTTTCTTCACAGGTTAAATAAGTGCCCCAGGGGGTGGGACTCGCTGCGCAATTATTGAGAGTGCCGAACACCTTTTTGCCGTCGGGATCGGCGACGGTTTTCATATTGGTATGCCCTGCCGCTGGCCCACTCAGAAGGATCGGTGTGTTCATGTGAATGCGGCGTCCATAGGCCGAATTTTTCACCACTTCCCACTTGCCTAGCGCTGCGAGCCGCACCTCGATAACACTCACACCATGGGCGGCCTGTTCTTTGCGGACTTCCTGCAAAGGCCTCTTGCCATCCGTATCAACGCTGGCACCCTTGGGATGCAAGCTATCCGGTTCCACATACTCATGATTCATGACGAGCAGCCCATGATCGGGCGTCCCAGGAAAGGGATAGAAAATCATCCCATCGAGCGCCTGGCCGGCTTGCAGCTCCTGCTCTTCGACGGTATTGCTGCCATCTTCACGCCACTCAGGGGCTCCAGCTACAACCGGGTCTCCCCAAGCAAAAAGAGTCTGAAAGCTATAGCCTTCAGCAACCTGGACACTGTCAAAGCTTTTATCAAAAATGGCTGGAACACTGGCAAAGCCCAGCAATGCCAAGGCCGATCCATTAAGAGGACTGCCGCTCTGCCGAGCTGTGTCATCGACAGGAGCTTTATCATCACGAGCAGACTCGGAATTGCAGCCTGGTATAAGAGTGCCCAGCAGGCCAGCAGCAGCAACCCCCAGGCCTCCTGCTAGCATGCGACGACGACCCATGGGACTCTGAATGAGCTCCTGGAGTGATGGTCCCTTTGATCTTGCCGGTGTATCCTGAAGAACCTTATCAATCTCTTTCATAGGTCTCGCTCCTCTTATAAATCGATTAGCTGCCGATCTTTTACTGGGCCAGCACTCGAGGAGATTAAATATTTCGTGAATTTTCAGAAAATTTGCGTCTTAAAAAGCCAGCCTTGCGTAGAATACTTAGTAAAAGTGACGGCATTAAGCTCAAGGCCGGGTAAAGTCAGAGTATGACTTGAGATTTTCTGAAGAGCTTTCTTTCAACAGGCTAAAAATCTTAGCTTATGAGCCCTTCCAAGAACAAAAGCTTATCTTGGGCTTTGCCAAAAATTTACTCCCCTTTTAATGTGTTGATCTAGATTGCCATCGAAATACTTTAGCCAACGGAATCTTGGAGAAATCTTCCATGAAGACACTGGACCGGCGCGATTTTCTGATGAATTCTCTCGGCGCTTTGGGGGCTTTGGGCCTCGGAGCTGGTTTGAGCTCTATGGTTTCTGCCCAGCCATTTCTTGATTATTCGAGTTTGCGAAATCTCGGACCATTGCAGGCTGCCAATGCTTGGGGAATGCGTCTTCCAAGCGGTTTCAGCGGACAATTGATCGCCCAATCACGAAAAAAAGTTCGCCGCTTTGATGGTGTCGATACCGCCTATAACTGGCACACTTATCCGGATGGAGGTGCCTGTTTTCCTACTGCT
>JBGSRE010000354.1:0-4506 GCA_041737755.1 Oligoflexus sp. | reverse complement strand
CCCAATTGCACGTGTTAGAGCTTCTCGCCAAAACCACGCGGAGATCATCAGGATCGAGAGGAAGATGCTTAAGGTTCGTAGCATAGTATTGAAGCCTCGCTCGTTATGGTACCCTTCTCTCGTCTTATAGCCTGGACCTCTTCTTTCTGCCTGAGTTCTCCAATAACAATTCGATCCGGTCGTAATCGAAGCAGTTCATCAAAACTTTGTTTCAAACTAAACACCCCCCGACCTTCCAGATCCATGCCCTGAGCCTGCAGACGGATCCAACCTGGTTCCAAGCGAGGCAGCTCGGCGACCTGCTCCAGGATAGCCACCCGAAGTGAAGCGGCTTCTAGCCTTAAAAGCGCCATCATAAGCGAGGTTTTTCCAGCTCCGGTCGGACCTGCAATAAAAAGCGGGCCCGGCAAAACACAGAATTTTTTTAATAAGCACTCGCGACCCTGGTCTACAAAATCTTCCAGCGCTAGTTGCAAAAGACGATGTCGCCGCAAACTCAACAGCGGTCCATCACGGGAGACAGGTGGCAGAAGGCAGTGCCAGCGAATGTGAAGGAGAGACTGGTCCAACTCCCCTTCAAAAGCACCACCGGCTGCTGGAAGTAAAGGGTCGAGACGCAAGTTTTGGCTCCATGCCAATTGCTGGCAGGCTTTTATCATGTCGGACGCAGACGCGAAGGGTGAGGCTTGAATGGATCGCGAGGGACCACTGATAAGCAAAGCCTGATCACTACCATTGATCAAGACTTCATCGAGACGAGGATCCTTGAAGTACGAACGGATCAGCTGATGCCAGAACATAAGATGAATTCCCCCTTATGCGTTCAGAGGGAACAAAGTCAATGCGATCTTTTAGCAGTAGAAATCAGGAACACAGGCTTGGAACATATCGTGAAAATCACCTTCCGATGTACCGGGCAAGACAGCAATGAAAATTTCGGCAAGCAAGTTGCTGACTTCTTCGTCATCCCAGTCCCTGGTATCAATGACCCGAGCACCTTCCAGCATGCGTTCGATGATATCGCTGGAGAGAATACCTTTGTGTCGGCAAAGCTCGATCTTGGACCAGATTTTGTTGCTGAAACAAATCCTTTCCATGGGGTTGGGAATACGAATGCCTTCACTTTTGGTTTGAAGCATCGCTAGCGATTCTACAACAGTTCCAGAATTTACCGCTTTCTCTACCCACGCGCAGGCTTCCTCGATATCGGTCGAGGAAAAGCCAGCATCCAAGAGCTCTTCTTTCACGTAACGTTCCGTCAGTTCCAGCTCGTCATAGCCGAAAATCACCATTTCGGCCATGGCACGAACTACAGACCACCACGTTGCCTGTGAAGTGACACTGTGCATGCTCACTCCCCTCAATGGATCGATCGATATCTCCCGAAGACCTGATATCAACTTCACCGCTATTTAAGCTGAATGTTCTTTCTTCTAGACTAAGACTTTGTCCCCCGGAAAGCAAAACAAATTCCGTTAGAGTGTTTCGAAGTCGCTTCCCTCCTGATATCTATTCAATGCCCCACAATTCCATGCCATGCGCATATAGTCTTGCGCAGAAAAGAAAGGCGTAGCTCCATCGATCAGCAATTGCCGGGATCCAAGAGCCCGTACATCCTCTTCCGGATGGACTAAGGCATAGACTTCACGCCCCTGATCCAAGGCAATTTGGGCTGTCACTTTTGCACCCGATCGGTCGCCTGCCTGCATCAATAAGAGTCGAGGAACAAGGCCGGTAATAATGCGATTGCGGACCGGAAAATCATAGGGTCGTGCTGGATAGTCCCAGAGTCTTTCGCTTAGGAAAACAGCACCCGATTTTTTAAGAACTTGGAAAGCACTTTCATTGTATCGAGGATAGAAACGGGATAAGCCACCGGCCAGCACGACAATTGTTGGGCAAGGTCTCTCTCCTGACCGTAGCGCTCCGATGTGACTAGCAATATCACAGCCTAAAGCGCCACCACTGGCGATCACACCTCCTTCAGCTGCCAAAGCCGCCGCGAGATCTCCCGTCTCGCGCATTGTAAACCCAGAGGCCTTTCTCGATCCGACCATAGCGATGGTCGGTTTGGTCAAAGTCTCCACGGGCCCAAGCACTGTTAAACAATTGGGAGGATCTTTAATACAACTCAAAAGCTGCGGATAGAGGGGATGATAGAAATCAATAAAGCTCGCACCACCGGCCAAAGATACTCGGATGTTTTCAAAAATTAACGTCGACAGTGCCAAGGCACTGACTTGCCCCTTCTGCATGACCTTCACCCATGCGCTTTGATCCCCTTCGCATTCAAGACGATAGACAATATAATCCATCCAATCATGGATCGTAAGCTCATCGACCACCATTTGACTCCTTTCCCCAGTTGCTCGCGCGGGAAGAGGGAGCCATCGATAAATCCATTGAGATAGGACGTTGGAAATATGAGCATCCAATTGGGGAATAACTGACATAAAGCCTCCTCTTCGATAACAAAAGGAAACTTAGCGAAATTGCTTTTCTAGTGCCAATGACATGATGCAAAAGAGAGGGACATATTAAGGACTGGCGCGATCGCCCAAGCGGACTTCTAGAGTATCATTCAAGATATAAGCTAAAGCGGCTGCACTTGAAGCATCGACGATATAGGCTTGGGCCACCTGGCTTTCTGTATCGGGAAGACTATCCCGCAGAAAGGAAGGAGCGGCCACTTTCACATTCTGCATGATGCTATAAACTTGCCCCTCTTGCAGCTTGGCCTCTTTCTGCTCCAAAAAGACGAAAGCTCCCCGTCCACCAATTTGCATGTAGGGTTCTGTAAAAGCTACGACCTGTTGATTGGCGCCTTTGATCATAGGACCGGGCCGAGTCGGTAACGATCTTTTCGTGGAACGATAGGCCACAATTAAATCGCCGGGCTGAATACCGAGACGGTTATAAATAACTTTGGATCGATAGACATTCTCTTCTTCATCTTTCGAATTCACCTGAATCTGTGCTATAAACTCGTAGCGATAGCCCACAAAGTTATTGCCATGTATGGTGCGAACTTTACCAGCCTTTCGAACCACGGTGTAACTCGAACCCGTTTGCAAACTATCTTCGGGATCGATAATAACAAACTGGCCTTTATCGATCAGAAATGAACCGGACGAACCACCTATCACTTTACCCAACTCATCGAGTTCATCTTCCACTATAAAAGCTGGAATGATGATAGGAACTTTATCAGGAGTGACTCGTTGTCCAACCATCACAAACATTTCATCTATACCAGCGAGCTGCTCCAGGTCCTTGGCGTCGGTCACCTGCTGATTCTGCGGAATTTCCGAACGCATGAGCATGCCACTGATATCTTCTCGAACCAATTCTTTTTCCTGGATTCCACCCTTGTCCACTGGCACGATATCGTCTTCGGTCACGACCTGTAGAAACGGAGGATTTTCACCATCACCGGCATAAAACCGCAGTTTCATCCCAGGATAAATAAAGTGGGGGTTGGTAATACCGGGATTAAATGCCCAGAGCTTCGGCCAGTAGCTTGGCTCATCAATCAACTGATCGCAGATATCAGATAGATTATCACCTTCCTGGACCGCATATTCTTCTGGAGCTTCGCCCGGCGCCATACTCCGTAAAGTGCCCGGTACGGGAGGAGCACCAGCAAACAGATTTGGTTCTAAGACTTTTTTGATGCGACTGCGAACATCTACCGGCTCCAATCCACTTGAATCTGTGGCTGGAGCTTGCTGACTAGGCTGCATGGATGACTGAACTCCAGGATCTACTGGGGGCATCGCTTCCCCAGGCACGGGCGGAGCATCCATCAGATCCATATCGGATCCCATCATTTCTAAATCTTCCAGAGATGGATCCTGAGCATAGGCCTGCCTGCTGGCAAATAGCAGGCAAAGAATAGTCAAAAAAACGGGGGCAAGCCTTCGCATCAAAGCTTCTCCCTCATGCGATCTATTTCCATGCGAGCCATCTCGCCGAGATCCTGATTAGGATATTCATCGATAAGCAGTTTGAACTGATCTCGTGCCCGCCCTGACAAGCCTCGATCGAGATCGATTTTAGCCAGATAGTAACGAGAGTATGGCACCCAGGAATTTTGATTGAAATGATCGATCAACTTGCGAAAACTCTGCTCTGCGAGTTGCAGTTCTTTGAGATAAAACCAACTCAAACCAATCCAATAGTTCTGACTGCCTTCGGTGAGACTGTCATCGAATTTTTCACCAATCTCACCGTAGTGGACGATGGCTTGTCCGTAGCTGGCCGCGTTGAATTTATCCTGAGCCATCTGCAAAAGACGTCGGTATTCGGCTATATCCTTGCTTTTTTCACCCTCTAGAGCGGGAACCCTCGCGGTCTGGGCCAAGCCTGTCGCTCCAACAGTCAATGAAGCCGGCATTTCGTCAAACTCCGCTTCTAATTTCTTATCGGCTTGATTTTTTCCTAAGGGTTTATCACTTTTCAGCTCCTCCGGAACAAGACCGAGCATGAGCCCTTTTTCCAAAAGCT
>JBGSRE010000344.1:0-3643 GCA_041737755.1 Oligoflexus sp. | reverse complement strand
CTGCGCGATGGGATCTTGGCAGAAAACAATGGCAAACCGATGAAGGGTAAAATTGGGCTGAACGAAGTCACGATTACCGCCCCTGGCTACAGTGTCAGACGCCTGCGCTTTTGGTTAAAAGCCGGTGAGCAGGCCACGATAGAAGCCAACCTAGCAAAGATTCGTCATCTCATTGATCCGGAATGGAAATCCCTGGATAAGCTCCTGCCAGCGAATCAAGTTGCGAAAATTCCGAGCATTTGTTCCTGGTACCAGGACAAGACCAGCGATTCCAATGTGTGCCGACGGCAAACCATGCTGGAGGATGTGTCTTTCTCAGAACCGACGCCCTATGTGGTGGACGATATGCGGGCCCTCAGCAGTGCCAAGAAATTGAGCCTCTATCGAGAGTTACTCAATCGCAGTCTGAGTCAGGATCCGGCAATCGAAGTCCAGGTTGAACAGCTGTTCCGCCTGTTCCCAGCCAACAGCTCCGTGTCACAGCTGGCAGCTTCATTGGCTTTTCAACGTGGCGATTGTCCGCGCGTCCACAGTATCTTCGTCGATGCTCAACAAGTCTTGGAAAATACTTACCCATTGCTCATCTATAAAGCTCTCTGTTTCGAAATCCAAGGGCAGACCGAAGCGGCGACGATGCTTTTGCAGGAAACAATGAAATCCGGTAAATCACCAGCAGCTTACCTGAACTATCATCTGGGGCGCCTGCAACTGAAAAAGACGCCTGAGCTTGCCTTGGAATTAGCTGATTCCTGCTTGAAATCTTTTCGCTTTGATATGGCCTGTCAGGAGCTGGGGCTCATGAGCGCTCGTCTCACCCAAAAAGTTTACAAAGTGCAGCGCTTCAACCTGGAAGAGGGAACCTTTAAAACCTTCCGGAATTTGGAAGAGGGGCTGCCCAAAGGCCAAGCCGAGGCACTGTTTTTCAGCGTCATTCCCCTGGTCATCAACTACCCCCATAGTCTGGAATTCTATTTATTCCTGGCGTGGATCGACAGCGTGCAGAAAATTGCCGGTGGATTGGATTTCTATAGTCGAAAAATGCAGGTGGGGTCGATTCTTGCTGGCAACGGATTGGATACCGTGATCGAAGGCTTGGAAAAGCAAAACCTCACCCAACTCCTACCCCCGGTCTATCGGAGTCGCTTGCGCAATGCCCCCCAGGATCCCAATCTTTGGCTGCGATTGATTCGGGCCCATTCCAAAGCAGGACAGTGCCAGGAAGTCATCAGTGCGGCTCAAGAGGGGGCCCAGATCCTGCCGAAATACAATCCGCAGCTGCTCCAGATGCAAGCCAGCTGTCTCGTCCAAATGAATCGCTTGAACGAAGCTTTGGATGCCTATCTGAAGGTGCTCACAGCCCAGCCTAAAGCTTGGTCGACATACTACAATCTGGCTTCGGTCTATGAACGGCTGAAAAAGAAGCGAGAGGCTTTGGAAAACTATCAGCAGGCACTCGAGTTCAATCCTCCAGTGGAAATTCGCGACACGGTCAACGCCAAAATTTTGGAAATAAAGGCTACTGTTCCACCCGCCAAAACTAAAGGGAAGCTCCCTTGAGACTTTGATCCGTCCTTTTCTTCGTGCATCCACTCAGCTGTTTTCATAAAGCCTCTGCAAAGGCTCAGGAACTTTCGCCCTCATCCCAATGGGGGTGAATCACTTCCAGGCCAATCCTGTTTCGAAAACGAGTCGGAATTTAATTCTTTCGCTAAGATGCTAAAGACAACAACACTTTTCCAATCGCTTCCTATGACCCAAGTATTATACTTGGACAGTTTGTTGCAAGGCTGTTATAGCGATTTTTCCAGAGCAGATTTTCCAGCGTAGATTTTCCGGAGCAAAGCATGAGAACTATTCACTCTAACATTTCTTCCCTGCTATTAGCCGAGACAGAGCAGGGGGGGTTAGCATGATTAAGATCAATATAAAGAATCTTGTTCTTCTCAGTGCTATCGTTTTTGCGCCGGCAAAATCCTTCGCCAACAATCTGCATGAAAAGACCATGCGATCGATTGTTTCGCCTTATGTGGATGAGCTAGCAAAGTCACCTAAAAAAAGGCCGAGCCGAGCTGGTCTGCGTCTTTCCCTCACTGAAAATAAAGATTTGCCAAAGAAAATTTCCTATCGCATTCAAGGCTTGGATAAAACAGCACCACTCATCCCTGCTGATGATACAGGTCTGTTACCTGGACTTTATGAGATTATCCTTGCCGAGGATGGGCGCGAAAGCTTTCGCCAAAGATTTATCGCCTTGCCAGATCTGCAATCAGATCTTCGGCTTGATTATCAGCAGGATAAAGGCTTTGCCCTCAAGCAGACAATCGATTTGCCCCAAGTAAAATTTGCCAAGAGTAAAAAGGCAATACTGAAAGAGTCGCGGCCTATTCTCGCGTATCTCGCGATTCTCCTGCAAGACGAGAAAGCCATTCGGACATTCGTCATTCAGGTCCATACTGACTCCGGCGGGCAAGAATCTTCCAATACAGCCTTGACCCAAGCACGCGCCGATGAAATCAAAGAATTTTTGGCGAAAAAAGGTATCGATTCCAGTCGCCTGCAAGCCCGAGGCATGGGCTCTTCGCAAGCTTTGGTGCCGGACACCAGCAAAGAAAACCGGCTTAAAAATCGTCGTGTAGAATTTGTTCTGGAGACCACCCAGGAAGACCACTTACTGGGGAAGAGTCACTGACTCCAGATGTTCAGGAGAAATAGCAGGAATTAAGGCCAGGGATTCGATTCCTGGCCATAGCGAAAGGTTCCTGGGACTTGAAAACTTGGACCTTCTTCACCATCATTCTCCTCATCCAAAAGTCCCACCTGCTGGGCTTCCGCCATCCAATGCGCCCGATCCGGCAGCTCAATACCGACAGCAGTTGCATAACCAAGCGATTCCACGCCCAGAAAAGCCAATTCACTGGAATCTGGCATAGAACGCGCAATTGCATAGTTGCGTTCCAAACCAAGCCGATCAAAGGCTCGGCAGTAGGTTAAGAGCAGGCCGTAAGCTACATTGTCATCCTCACCTTCAGCAAGGCGAGCGGCATGCTTCAAGGATTGCTCAAAGGGCATGCGATAGAACAAAGAGTTCGTCACCAGACGGTATTCTTGATCCCGCTTGGGAAATTCCTCAATCACCTCTTCGATAATCGATTCTTCTTGCAGATGAACCAAGGCCTCCTCAGCAAACTCATTCAGTTCGGCGAGATCACTCTTCACCAGGGTTTGAAGGATCAGTGGCGCAGCAGCTCGATTCCCCCGTGCTGCCAAAATTAAGCATGCCAATCCTTTCAGCCAGGGATTGGAATCATCCTGCAGAATCGTGGTCAATTCTTGATTCTGCGGGTAAGGCCGTCGGGACACTTCACGTGCTAGAGCCTTCACCGTTTCTTTGATACGTCTTGGGAACATGGGATATTTGGTCAGCGCCATGGACATCGTCCTCAGCTTTTCCCAAAGACTGTCAGACGAGGCTCGATAGAAACCAATGGCCTCTCGGATGAGCTCATGTTCCATACGAGTCAAATCCGGGAGCCGGAGCAGATCCTTTTCGAGAGGCAGGAGCAGTTCGGGCGGGTGGAGAAGAATAAGATCGAGAGCCAACTTATGACGGTCCGTGATCAACGATCGCGCCATATCCAAACAG
>JBGSRE010000343.1:0-8955 GCA_041737755.1 Oligoflexus sp. | reverse complement strand
GCCAATTGGTGGGTGACTGAATCGTAGCGATAATACCCTCGACCAGATCTTCAACATGAATATAGCTAAGATATTGTGGACTGCGGCCTGCCTTGAACATGAAGTGACTGCACGCCATCTTGAAAAGTGGAAGTGATGCAGTGTCTCTTGCCCCGAGAACCATAGGTGGGCGTAGCACGATTACCGGTCTGCTGGCGAACTCCATTTTTAGAGCACTTTCCATAGCAAGTTTCGATCGGCCGTAGTCGGTTATGGGCTCATCGATACAGCCATCCGACAAGGCTAATACTTGACCTCGACAGGGGCCGGCTGCTGACAGAGACGACAAAGCGAGAAGTGGCGTTGCCTCTGGCAACTGTCGACAAAGCTCGATTGTTCCTGTCGAGTTGATCTCTTTATAACTGTGTTTATGATTACTTGAAATGATTCCGGCCGCGTGAATAGCAGCATTCAGTGTGAGAGATTGTGGGATTCGCCAGTTTTTGGCGTCAGCTTCCCAGGCTTTGATTTTACCTGGGAACGCGTTGAATCCTTCGTCTTTTAGCTGCTTTGAAAGTTTCGATAAAGAACGCACGGGCAGATAGACTTTGGTGATGTCATCAAGACGTAGAAGCCGAAGTAAAATGTTTCTCCCGATGAAACCAGTCGCGCCACTGAGAAGTATATGCAATCTACGCTCCGCATATTGGCGAGTTTGTATTAAACCCATCATTTGGAATCAAACCTACTTGACGACCGGTTTCGCAAAAGATTTTTAGAATTTGATCAATGTCAGCAGCGCAATGTTTTGCGGTTACACTGACGCGCATGATCGCACAGCCTTTGCGGACAGCAGGGTACACACCTGGAACAACGGCAATGCCAGCATCAAACATAGCGGCACTCCATTCAAATGCCTTCAACTCGCTACCTACCGCGACTGGTATTATCGGAGAATGCAAGTCAGGTACCTGAAATCCAAATTCGCGCAAGCCAGAATGCAAGTGCCGTGATCTCGCCCATAGTTTCTCCCTTAGTTCGGGTTCATTTCGAATAATAGAAAGGGCTTCCAGAGCCGCTCCTGCTGCACCGGGTGTAAGCCCGGCAGTGAAGAGTTGAGCTCTGGCCTCGTGCCGCAGCCAGTCGATGACTTCATGGCTGCCTGCGACAAATCCGCCCGTTGAGCCGAACGATTTTGAGAAGGTTCCAGTCACGAGATCAACCTGTTCGCCCAGCCCCATTTGCCGCGCAAGACCCGATCCGTCGAAACCAAAAACGCCGAGCGCATGGGCTTCGTCTAAAAGCACTCGGGCACGCACCCTCTTTGCAACACAAACAAGCATTTCTAGGTCGACCAAATTCCCAGACATAGAAAAGACTGAGTCAGCGACGATCAATCGACCAGCGTGTGGATCTTTAGCCGTTTCTCGTTCCATACGTTGAACAAGGGAAACTTCCGAATTATGGGCATAAGGTACCAGACGTGCGCCGGATAGTTTAACGCCATCGATTATGCTGGCATGGACTTCTCGGTCGCAAAAGGCCAGATCTTTTGCCGATAGAATTCCCTGTAGAGCACCAAGATTGGCTTGATATCCAGTCGCAAATACCAGCACAGCATCACGCTGCAGGAATTCTGCAAGTGCTTCCTCGAGCTTCATATGGAGTGCGATGTTGCCAGTAAGCAGCCGTGATCCGGTACAACCAGCACCAAACTTTGCTGTCGCCGCTGCTGCAGCTTTAACCACGCGGGGGTCGCGAGCGAGTCCGAGATAGTCGTTCGTACCAGCTATCAGAACCTGTCGACCGTCGACGACTCCTCTGATTTCGTCTAAGGCACTGACGTTTCGATAGAAAGGATAGGAGTGCAGTCGTCTTGAGTCGCGAAGCAGGGGAATAGGCCGACACTTCTCGAAAATATCGTTCCCTTCTGAAGTCTTAGGGAGCGTTGGTCGAGGAGTCTGGAGAGTGTTTGAAGCAAAATTTTCAATCGACATAATGAGATGATCACCGAAAGAAAGGGTTTTTATGAAAACACCAACCTGAGTCAACTTGAGTTCCAGTACTTATCCAGATAAAATGGCCTTAACTTTAAACAAAATTACCAGATCTAAGGATAAATCTCATATGGCAAATAAAGGCCCGTCTTTTTTTAACATTCAGTCGAAGGCCTTTCGTTTTCTGCTCGCGTCGATTGCCTTGCTGGGAGCGGTCGGTTTGCTTAGTCGTTGCGGCTCAGGTAAGAAGAAGAAGTCGAATCAATCTGCCGGTCGGCTTATCGAGCAGCAGCTTGGCGGCACAGAGTCCATCACTGTGCCGATAGCCTTTAGTGACCAGGAGCTTTCACTTGTCATACCCGATCCCTCATTTTTTCCTGATGATACGGCAGTTAGAGTCTACGTTTTAAAAGATGAAGACACCTCGAAGATCCGGTTTGGAGTGGAAACGATTCTCCCACTAACCCGTCTGAAAATTGATTTTGTTGACCCGAATGGTGCGCTCGTCTCCATGGTAAAAAATGAAAATGGTGCTGCAGCCAAGGCATTGCTTCAAGGGGGCAAAAAGGCCTTAGCTGGGGAGCAAAATCAACCATATTTAACTCAGACAGCGACTGATTCAACATCTGACTCAACAGGTGATTTATTTCTTATGAAGCTGAACGGCACCAAACTTCATCTTGGGAGGAGTCAGTCTAGTTTCGTTGACTACGACGCTGCGAATAAAGAAATCTATGCGTTGGCCACTGTTGTTGAAGTGCCAACGCTCAATGGTGTTAACGCGGCTGCGAACCTTGATCCTAGTGGTTCGACAACGTATGTGTTTGCTCCTAAGGCCGAAGAACTCGTATTCAGCATTGCTAGTACGGTAAAAACTCTTGGTGCTATTCTCACTGACGACGACGTTACCCACGATGAGCTTACAGAGAGCCGCGGCAAGGCCTATAATGTCTCTGTGTTGCCGGCCGACGCCGATAAAGTAGCTCTCAAGACAACAGCCGTTTCGCCTCTTGCGAAATCAGTTCAATCCGTCGACGGTAAGTTGCGGTTTGTGTTTGATGGCGCGACTTTGTCGGAAACCACTTCCCAGCTCAAGGCAAGTCTAGATAGCGCTTCCGCAGATAAAGTCATTGGCCTTGCGTTGGAAGTAGTCGTTAGCACCTTTGACTGCAGCAATCAAGATTCCGTGCCTAAGTTCGAAAAGCTCGCGAAAGTCTTTCCCTTGGCGAGCAATGATGTCGTTTTTGACTTTGATATGTCCAGCGTTATCGATCAAAGAGATGGCTTCGCGGGAGATGTTTGCATCAACTACCAGAACCGACTCCTTTTCGGTTGGTCTTCGACAGCGTTTTCAGCTGAGCAGTTTCCCTATGCACTGCAACTGAGCGTCACCGGTTTCCCCGCTAAGATTACGGAAACGTTAAGTTTGACGCAAAGTATGCCGGATACTGTGAAATCGGTTTGTGAGAATGCAGATGCCAGTCTCCATAGCTGTCTCGCAGCCTTATCAAGCTATCCAACGGTTCGGATTTCTTGTGCAGACGCGTCGAAGAAAAACTGCGTTCTGAAGTATGCGGGTCAAGCTGATGCAAAGATCGCTGATCCAGCGATCGCTGATCCCGTAGAGCCGGATACTGAAGAACCTTCGGTTCCTAATTGCACAGTGGCCGGAACCATTACCAACGCCCAAAATGGCTCTGCCTTAGCCGCTGTTAGCATCGCTGCAGCACCAACTTCTGGAGCAGCATCAACATCCGATGGAGCTGGTGCTTATAGTATCGCCGTCCAGTGTGGGACAAGCACTGCATTGACGTTTAGCCTTACCGGATACAATAATCTCACGCAGACGGTTAACGTTGCGAGTGGCTCGAAATCGCTGAATGTCTCGATAGTTCCAACAAGTTTTGGGGCAGGAGCCTATGTCGTTACCTTAAACTGGGGTGCTACGCCTACAGATCTTGATACGTATGTTCGCTTCAGCGGGGGTTCTGATGCTGACATCAATTATAGTAATAAGGGTAACTCGGATATCACGGCATCGCCCTATGCAAATCTTGATGTGGATGACACGAACGGTTTTGGACCTGAAACGGTTCGGATCGGCAAGGCATCGTCGGGCAGTGATGCCTTACGCTACACCGGCAATATACGCTATTACGTGCGTGCTCTTGGAAGTGCTTTCAACACAACTGAAACGATTGTTCGTCTCTACAAAGAAGGGGCGCTTCTTCGCACGTGGACACTCGACAATACTGCTGCCTCATCCAGTGGATACTGGCATGTCTTTGATCTAGCGACAAACGGAACTGTTACAGAGGTGAATACTCTCGTGAGTTCCGCACCTGTTAAACCTTAACTTGTCCTCACCGGATGAGTGAGCTGAGCATTTGATGAACCAGAGGATCCAATCTTCTCCACAGCTGCAGTTGCAAGCAACCGATTCTGCAAACTCACGCGGCGATCAAACAGGAATCGAATGAGCAGTCGACTGTAAGATGGGTATGAGTAGATACGGTCATAGTATTCAAAAGCAGTAGCTTTTATCTGCGGCAGACGCCACCACGAGATCATCGGGAAATCATGGTGCTCGTTGTGGTAACCTATGTTCAGCATGACCCAATTCAATGGGCCATAGTAAGAGTAGCTTGCCTGTGATGGTCCCGAGACTTGATAGTGTTCCTGAATCCATCTGCCACCTAAGGGATGCAGGCCGAGACCAAAGAGCATGGAGCAGGCTAGGTAAAGACATCCTATCGGACCGACCATCTGCCAGAGTAGTGTGTTGACTCCAATCTGTAGCACAATATTTATCAAAAGCCAGCTGTCAATGGCAAGGGGGCGCGGTATCTTTAATGGGCGAAGAGCCTGCGAAAAAGGGAGAAATATGAGCCATAGGAGCTTTCCCAAAAAGCTATTGCCGACAAGTCTGGCTTCAGCAGGGCTGACGACGTCTGGATCCATGAGAGGGTCATTCAAATGCTGATGATGCATGAGATGATAAGTCCGAAAGCTTACGGAAGTAGGTACAAGCAAAGCGAAGTCACACACGAGTCCGGCTATTTTGTTGTGGGGACGTGATTTAAAGATCAGATCATGGGCCGATTCATGAATCGCGACACAGAGCGCATGACTGGCGAAGGCGCCAAAAACAAAAGCAGCGAGTACACAGACCCAAATAGTTTGTGAGGCGACAAACGACGCGACCCAGACTTGAACTGCAACTAATGCGATGATAACGAACGCTGTTAACCGAGAGTAGCCAAACAGAAATTTAATATTTGGGTGATCGGCAAGTATACGACGCATTCGCTGGCGGTGATTTTGATTTTCAGAGTTTAAATATGACATGATTATCAACTTTAATCGCAGTCATTCAAATTTTCAAGTTGCATCTTCTGTACTTAGCTTCAGGATTGCCTCAAGAGACTACAGATCGATCAAAGCCGACTTGAATTTTTAGCAAGAGCTAGTGAAATAGGTTCGGTGCTAAAAGGATTGACTTTAAACATACGAGCCGTCCGCTGGGACAGCATGAGCAAAAGATTGAAATGGTGAAGTTATCCGCAACCACTCTGCCGCAACAAACCGAAACAGCGGATTTTTCATGGTATTCATAAACTATTTGAGCTGCTGTGATTATGAGACCAAGGAAGGACTAAGAGTGAAATGGTGGAGGTTACCGGACTTGAACCGGTCACCTCTACAATGCCATTGTAGCGCTCTACCAGATGAGCTAAACCCCCGCTTTCACTTACCCGACTCACTCAACCAAGATAGGAATAGACTTAGAAGAGTTTCAACTCAGAGCACGGAACTCTGTTTCTATAGAGAGTCGAAATGCAATATCGACGCTCCATTAACTGAGCTATACCCCCGATCTCTTTGCAGAAGATCGCCCCCACATCGCTGCGAGGTGAGGTTGGTTTATGCTTCAAGCTCTTTTCCTTGTCAACGATTTTTCTCTTTGCTTGCCAGCAAGCGCCTGCTCTTTTACGATGATCCCTCTTGAATTGCTTCGGTGGAAGGAGAAACAGCGCCATGGATCGAAACGACGAAAAGTTTAAAAGTTTGTTACTGATCGGTTGCATACTGGCGGTATTGGGTGTGGGCCTTAGCATCTATGCCTTGCTTCATCATCTCGAACTGAAACAGTTAGGTCAGACCAGTTTTTCGTGCAACATCAGCGACGCTTTGAGTTGCGATGATATCGCTAATAGCAAGTTTGCCGAAGACCCTTGGGCCAACCCCATGGGGATTTACGGAGTGGGTTATTTTCTCGGGCTTTTGGCCCTCTTGTTGACTGCCCGCGTAAAAGAAAACCTACGTCGCGATGCCTTGCAAGCCTATGCAGTCATGGTGGGTATTGGTGTCGTAGCTTCGATCGTCCTTTTTGGAATCTCGGAGTTTATCATTGGTAAAATTTGTCCGACCTGTGTTGGCATTTATGCCGTGACCTTTCTTTCGGCCGCGGTCCTCTTCTTCTCACGGCAGGCCATTCCCACACCTTGGAGCCTCAAAGCCATTACTAACGGCGGTTGGTACGGTATCATGGCTCTGCTTGCCTCGATTGCTGTCTATCAGGTTGTCAAACCACAATCGACCAAGAATTTTAAAGCTGATCTGCCCATGACTGACTCGCAAATCGATCAGCACATCGCGCAAAAAAATCTTGCTCAGGGGGAGCCGCCAATTCTGGCAGCTTTAGATCCTAATGTATCGCCATCGGTAAAAATCGACTTTTCAGCCTACAGCGGCCTGGGCGAGGACTATCGCAAGGGCTCTGACGATGCCAAGGTGAAAATAGTCGAATTTGCTGACTATCAATGCCCATCCTGCGCCACCGCCTCCAAGGCTCTCGTCGCACTGGCAGCGGAATTGGGTGACAAAGTACTGATCGTTTTCAAAAATTTCCCACTCGATAGTACCTGCAATCCAAGCGTTCAGTCCAAGATGCATCCCTTCGCTTGTGAAGCGGCGGTGATGTCTCGTTGCGCTGGTCAGATCGGCAAATTTTGGGACATGAACCAGAAGATTTTTGCCAATCAGAAAGACATAGATTCCACCCGATTGATGGCTTGGGCCAAAGATGTGGGCCTCAATGACGATCAGATCAAACAATGCAAAAGCTCTCCCGATATCGTCAAAAAGTTACAAGATGATGTTAGACAGGCCAACGAAGCTGGTTTGAGTGGAACACCGACTATTTTTATCAATGGTCGCAAGTTCAACGGCGCCGTTGATCCTGAAATTCTCAAGCAAGTCGTTCGAGCTTTGCAAGAAAGCTGAGAGCGGATATTGCCAGGAAAGAAGGCGCGTAAAGACCATGAAGATAAATTTTGAACACGATTATCAGCAGAAGATTCTCAATCTGAATTTTGCGGAACTCACTCTTCTGCAAAGCGATGCTGATGTCATGAACTGGCGACAGGTATGGCTCGGCGCGCTTAAATCCTGGCATTCTCCTTACAAGGCGATCATCGACGGTTCCCAGCTGCGGCTCGCTCAAGATGCTGATGCTGCCGGTATCAAAGCCGCTCTGGGGCGTATGGAAAAAGTGTTGGCAGGTTTCTTTTTGAAGAAGGCAGTGGTCTGGGGGCTTGAGTCGGATCTTGCAGCACTCATGCCTTTTGAAATCTTCGCCAGCGAAGAAGAGGCCTGGCAGGGCGTTGGTCTGCGCAAAGTTAAAGGTCCGGTCGAGCCGGTGGATTTCCGTAGCAGCATTCAATTGCAAAATCATTTCCGCCAGCATGTAGTAGAAATGTCTTTTTCCGGTGACGCGGTACTGGATTCCAAGGAAAAGCTGCAGACCCTTCGTGGCAAGCTAACCAATAATCTGATGCATTGGCATTCAGCCTGGAGTCTTCTGATCGATTGCACCCATTTGGAAGTGCATCCTTCTTTGCAAGCTGAGTGGGACACGATGGTAAAGTTTTTTCGAGGATTTTTCCTCAAGGAAGTGCTCGGCTACAGTCCGAAGGCTAAGGAGCTCGTCTACCCTTTCCAGGTCTTTCGTGCGCGTCATAATGCGGCTGGCCGATTGGAAGGCGAAGGCCTCTTTTCCGGTGAAGACGCGGATTGCAAAAGTCGTAAAGGAAACAAGCCAGAATGATTTAGTTTTCGGCTGATAGTACTTGGTTCCTTTTGGCAAGAGGGGTATAAACAGGAGCCGCATCCCGAATGAGCAGGGTCTCAAGCGGCGATGAAACCCAAGACAGCGAGGGCGTTGGCCATCGCCTCACTCTTCAGGAGTCTCAACGTGCATCCAGTTGAACTTTTTCCTATTCAAAACTCTCTGATTCTTCGCGCCCGCGGTGTGGAGCTGCTCGTATTGTCTCATCATGTGGTCGAACTGAAAGAGCGCAAAGACACCAAGGAGTTTGCGGAATATTTTCTCAAGCGGGCCATGGTGAATCGTTCCGCTCGCAAGCTTTTCGAAGCCTGGCTGCGCAAAGACACGACCCTGTGGCGTCGCATCTATCATTCCGTGATGCATGACTTCGAAGAAAACGCCGAAGCTCAAGCTCCTCTTGAAGCCGAGACTGTGACTGCTGAAAAGAATACTTAAATCTAGGCATAAAATGCCGATACTCTTGGAGGAACTCACTCGGTCCTTCCAGGAGAGCTAGAATGATTCGCAAGTACCTGATCTGTGGGAAGAAACAGATCTATTTGCAAAGCAAAAACATCGAATCCTATAACGAAATAGGCAAAGTCATTGAACTTGTTCTGCCTGTTCGTGATTTTTGGGATTTGGAAAAGCTGATCCGTGATGTCAATTACCTTCTAGCCGCAGCAGAAGCTCCGGCCGAGATATACACCTCTTACCGCAAGGTCCTTCGCCGATCGGCTCGTTTCGCGGTGAAGGAACTGGATAGATTCTGGTTATATGGACAAAAAAAGGAATAGACCTGCCGCTTTCCTCGACCGTGACGGCGTCATCGTTCGCGATACCATCAGAATCGACGCTGCCTCAGAACCG
>JBGSRE010000315.1:0-7990 GCA_041737755.1 Oligoflexus sp. | reverse complement strand
TGCGCTCGATTTCGCGCAGTTTAGTTCCGGGGGGAAAAGTGACAGAAGATGTGTCGAAGTTGAGTGCAGCATCGTTCGTGTTTTCCGGTGTCATCATAGCTGATTTCCTCCGATTTGGCTATTTATCCCGTTCCTCACATCAGCAAGAAACTTTGGTACCCCATCACTCTCGCAAGACTCGAGAAATCCTTTTCCCTTTACACGACTCCCCAATTACTCAAGGCGAAATGTATGACCAATGGTCGCCGCATCCTGCAGCTCTGTCCTGTCTTTCTTGCTATGAACTCTTGTTCGTAGCCCTACTTCGGCATAACTCGTTTTCACAGCACCACAGGTCTGTATCGACTCGGGAGGTGCTTCGTGCACGACTCCTGCGGATCTCCCGTGGAGGCTTGACGTGAACTCAATGCCT
This sequence comes from Oligoflexus sp., assembly GCA_041737755.1. GTDB lineage: Bacteria > Bdellovibrionota_B > Oligoflexia > Oligoflexales > Oligoflexaceae > Oligoflexus. The sequence goes on along the minus strand of JBGSRE010000315.1, from coordinate 7,578 downwards.
TAGCTGCGACAAATTAGCAGTTTGAGAGACAATGTCAACATATTTAGTGAGGTTTTTAGTGCTTCCACGTAAATTTTTTTGCGCGGTGCCGAGAAGGCCATGTAACCCGCTGAAATCACACTGGAACCCAGTCCTTTCAGATATGTCACTCAAGGCGGACGGGTAGCTTAGAGCCGGCAGGACGCGCTTTTCAGCGCTGGCATACGCGGCAGCTATAGGTCGCACGACCTCCAATTTTGCTACTCTTTATCGCTGTATTGCACCGCAAACAAGGATCACCACCCCGCCCATAAACACTCAAGGAGAGTTCAAAGTAACCCGGTTCCCCATCCACATGCTTGTAATCGCGAAAGCTCGTTCCGCCAGCTTTAATGGCCTCCTGAAGCACTGACTTGATCGCATGGACAATCTTCCCCCACTCCTCACGTTTAATCGCTGAGGACTTGCGAGAGGGTCTTACACCAGCCAAAAATAGGGCCTCATTCGCATAGATGTTGCCCACACCTACGACATTGTGAGCATCCATCAGGAAATTTTTCACGGCGACGGTCTTACCACGACTCCGCTCCCAAAGAATCTCATCCAGGGTTTCCGCGTCCAATGGTTCCGGACCCAAGTCTTTAAGCAGGGGATGCATGGCCAGATCTTCGCGAGAACTGCACAGAATAGAGCCGAAGCGTCGAGGATCGACATAGTGAAGATAGCCATTCGTGCCTTGATCATCAACGACACGAAAGCTCGCATGCGTATGATTCCATGGCGCTGCTCGCTCTGTACTAAAGAGCATGTTGCCGGTCATACCGAGGTGAATAATGGCAAACCCTGAGTCCGTTTCGATTAGCATGTACTTCGAACGGCGTTCGACCGATAGGATGGTCTTGCCAGCGATATGCTTCAGCAATTCATCTTGGGGAATGGGCCAGCGCAAATTGGGGCGGTGAAACACCAGCTCATCCATACGTTTGCCCAAAATCACCGAGCGAACCGCTCGGGTCAAACATTCAACTTCCGGTAATTCAGGCATAGAAGCATCACTCCCTTACCGAAGCCATCCCGTCTTGGGATAGCTGGAAAGGGAGCGATCATAAGAATAATTGATGCTCAGGACAAGGGATTAAGCGCCTGCAGGAAGGACTCGTTTGGAAGCTTTTTGAGCACCGGGCAGCAGCTGGCGCCGCATGCGATTCAGCAAGGCTGGTTTAAAGTATCCCGCCTGGCAAAGCTGCTCCATCAACTGCCAAGCCTGCTGAGCCTCGGCAGTTCCCTGCGCCCCAGAAAAGATCGCCTTCAATGATTCTCTAGCCTTCTTCTGCTGCTCAAGATCCGATCCTTTCAGGCCAGCTACCGGCGTCACTTCAGGTTCCGGATGATCTTTTTGGGCAAGATAGCGAGCCAGCATCCATTGCATGTTTTTCATAAGAACTGCCAGTGGCGGTAACTCACCTTTGCGAGCCAATTGAATAGCCCAAGTCGCATGAAACAGATCGGGATATTGACGACAAAGCGCCTGGCATTCCATCGCCATCGAAGTGAAACGCCGATACCAACCGACGGTCCGAGGATGGACACCCACCCGTTCCGCAATGGCCTGATCGCTTTCACCAAGTCGATTGGCCTGCTGATAGGCTTGGGCTAGATCCAGATAAAACACATCCTCTCGCAGATTCGCAGCGATGGTGTGATACAGCTCATCACGAGCCGAAGCAAACGGCAGAATCACACATTCAATCGACTTCCAGCCCAATTGCCTCGCCGCAAGAATCCGGCGATGACCATTCTTGCAAACAAAGGTGTATTCACCATTGCCTGCTGTTTTAAGACAAAGAGTGGGAAATTGAATCAAACCATCCTTTTGCATCGATTCAGCGAGTACTTTTAAACTCTCTTCCCCATAAGCCTCACGAATGTTTTCATGAAGCTTTATACTTTCGATGGGAACTTTTTGGATTGTTTTGCCATTCTTTTCGATCTGCGCCAGCAATTGTTCAAAAACTGTCGCCTGCTGACTTGTCCCGGGCTGGCTAGTGGCTCCCGGCCGCGAAGTATTAACCTCGCGCGCCGCACCTTTCACCATCTTGTCGAGATTCTTACGAGCCGTCTCACGCATTGTTGCCATGGGTGCCTCTTCGTTCAGAGCAGATTGATTTCTTCCAGATCATTCTGAATCATCAGACCATCCGTTTCGACCCGCACGACTTCACGAAGAACACCAAGTCTAGCGAGATCGGGACGCTCCACTTTGCTGGCAAGCGCCACAATTTTGAGCAGCGCTTTGGTGAGCTTCAAGTAATCTTCCTTAACCGACCGAGCACTTGCCAAAGCCGCAGCAGGACAGCTCTGCAGATTACCCGTGGCGACGGCATTGGAAACCCGAATCGCTGGTTTCAGAAGGTTGACCTTGGCACTCTTCAAGTGCTTGCTGATAAATCGGATATACGAATCATGCGCCGGAATTTTTTTCACACAGCTCAGCATCACCCCCAGACAGCGAAGTTCCGAATTTTCTTCATCGTGAATCTCTTCGCATTCGGCAACCAGATCCAAAAATCCATCGTAACTATCGGGCTCGGGAAAACTGGGAATCAAATACCACTGCGAAGCAGCCAGAGCTGCCTGTAAAAGGACATTGATTTGGGGTTTGGTATCGATGAGCACGTAGTCGAAATCCTTCGAAACACCTTTCAAAAGATGCTTGAAGAGCTTCAATCCACGAGCGGAACGACCGAATTCGGACTGTGCCGCTTTCAATTCCTTCGTCGAAGGAATCACCCAGATGTTTTTGTAAGGACTCTCCACCATGACCTGGTCATAGGGAAGCTTACGGCTGAGGGCGTGCCAAAGAGTCTCTTGCTCGCGATCATAGCGATCACGCACTCCCAAAGCTTTGGTGGCATTGCCTTGATCGTCAGAATCAATCACCAAGACTCGCTTGCCTAACTCTGTTCCTAACAGATAAGCAATATTCGTCACTGACGTTGTTTTACCCACTCCGCCTTTGATATTAGCGAAGGTGATAATATGGGAACTCGGTTCGCGCATGGGACCCTCCTTCCACTCGATCTATTCTGTTATGATGTCTAGCAACTACGGTACCGGTTTTCGCCAGGGGCAACAAGCGCATTTCCAGGAATGCAAAAGGCCAGGCTTGTACATCATGTACAGACCTGGCCGAAGTCATCAAAAATACTTTATTTTAAGATCCTTTTGGCATTTACACCAAATCCTGTAGCCGGGTCGTCACATGTTGCGACGATATTGACCACCGACTTCATAAAGGGTCTGAGAAATCTGACCCAAAGTACAGACCCGAGCGACATCCATCAAGCAGGCGAAAATATTTTTGCCTTCCAAAGCCGATTGTTTCAAACGTTCAATGGCTGCTGGAGAATCCCGACTATTGCGCTTCATGAAATCCCGAGCGGATAGAATCGCAAACTCTTTTTCCTCTTTCGTGGACCGAATGACTTCTGACGGAATAACCGTCGGCGAACCATCCTTGCCAAGGAAGGTATTCACACCAATGATGGGCAGCTCTCCCGTGTGTTTCATCGTTTCATAGTAAAGAGATTCGTCCTGGATCTTCGACCTTTGATACATCCGCTCCATGGCACCCAAGACTCCACCTCGCTCCGCTAAGGCGCGAAATTCAGCCATGACAGCCTCTTCTACCAGCTCCGTAAGCTCTTCGATAATGAACGAACCCTGCAGAGGATTTTCGTTTTTCGCCAGACCCAATTCCTTATTGATAATCAGCTGAATAGCCATCGCTCGCCTTACTGATTCTTCGGTTGGAGTGGTGATGGCCTCATCATAGGCATTGGTATGCAAGGAATTACAGTTATCGTAGATTGCATAGAGTGCCTGCAAAGTGGTGCGGATATCATTAAACGCAATTTCCTGAGCATGCAGACTGCGGCCCGAAGTTTGAATATGATATTTGAGCTTCTGCGAGCGGTCGTTGCCAGCATATTTGTATTTCATAGCTTTGGCCCAGATGCGGCGAGCAACCCGACCAATCACAGCATATTCAGGATCCGTACCGTTTGAGAAAAAGAAGGAAAGATTAGGAGCAAAATCATCGATATGCATTCCACGCGACAGATAATACTCAACAAAAGTAAAGCCATTGGCTAGCGTGAATGCCAACTGGGTGATGGGATTGGCTCCCGCTTCCGCAATATGATAGCCGGAGATAGATACGGAATAAAAATTCCGCACCTGCTCTTTGATAAAATACTCCTGAATATCGCCCATCATTCGCAGTGCAAACTCTGTGGAAAAAATGCAGGTGTTTTGTGCCTGATCTTCTTTCAAGATATCAGCTTGAACAGTGCCACGAACTTGTTTGAGAGTGCTGGCCTTGATCTTCTCATAGACTTCTATGGGCAAAACTTGTTCACCAGATACTCCAAGCAGCATAAGCCCTAGCCCTTCATTGCCTGCTGGCAAAGCTCCACTATAGATTGGCCTCCCGAGGTCATAGCTGCGATAAATGTCCTTAATCTTGGCTTCCACTTGCGACGTCAGACCCTGCTCACGAATATAAAATTCGCATTGCTGATCGACAGCGGTATTGAGGAAAAAAGCCAGCAGCATCGGCGCCGGACCATTGATAGTCATCGACACCGAAGTATTGGGCTGGGCCAGATTAAATCCTGAATAGAGTTTTTTGGCATCGTCAACCGTCGCAATGCTCACGCCTGAATTGCCTATTTTCCCATAAATATCAGGCCGATAATCGGGGTCTTCACCATAAAGGGTAACCGAATCAAAAGCCGTCGACAGTCGTTTCGCGGGCATGCCCATCGATACATAGTGAAAACGCTTGTTAGTTCTTTCTGGTCCACCTTCGCCGGCAAACATACGTGCGGGATCTTCGCCCTCTCTTTTCAAAGGAAAGACACCAGCAGCATAGGGAAATTCCCCGGGCACATTTTCCGTGAGTAGCCAGCTTAAAATTTCACCCCAGTCCTGATAACGAGGCAAAGAGACCTTGCGAATTTTCAGGTGAGAGAGGGATTCCGTAATCAAACTTTGTTCGAATATTTTATCGCGAACCTTGTATTGATAAACTGAAGCAGCATACTTTGCTTTGAGATCGTGCCAATCAAGCAGAAGCTGGCGGCAGCCATGATCCAGTCTGGGTTCCCAAGAATGATAGGTCTTTATCAGCTCTTGAATAACAAGACTGTCGTCGGCAGCAGCATCAATCTGGCTGATGAATCGCAGGTCTTTGCCAGCATTTTGAGAGCGGTCTTGCTTCAGAGTTTGTCGCAATGCCTCGATACTGCCAAGTAATTGGAAAAGCTGTCGAGCCAATCCCACCTGCTGCTGAGCAAAGGATTTATACTGCTCATGATTCTCACTCAGCTCAGCCAGATACCGCACGCGTTCCGGTGGCAAGAGATAGCGCCTCTGGCTAAGGCCTAATTCCTGTTTTTCCAGATTTTTAAAGCTGCTGCCTGTCTTGGTATTCAAAGTCTCAATCAGTTTGTTATAAAGCTGATTCATGCCACTGTCGTTGAATTGGGAGGCAATGGTCCCGAGCACCGGCAGCTCATCTTCCGATCCGGACCAAAGATTGTGATTGCGGCGATACTGCTTTCGCACATCACGCAGGGCATCGAGCGAACCTCGCTTATCAAATTTATTGATAGCGATGACATCTGCGAAATCAAGCATATCTATTTTTTCAAGCTGCGTGGCTGCTCCATACTCCGAAGTCATGACGTAAAGCGAAACATCCGAATGCTCGACGATTTCCGTATCGGACTGACCGATTCCTGAGGTCTCGACGATGATTAAATCAAAGGCTGCGGTTTTGCAGATCTCTATAGAGTCCTGCACATATTTACTTAGTGCCAAATTGGACTGACGAGTTGCCAGAGAACGCATATACACGCGCGGATTGTGAATCGCATTCATGCGAATGCGATCGCCCAGCAAAGCCCCGCCGGTCTTGCGTTTGGATGGATCCACAGAAATGATCGCGACGGTTTTATCGCTATGCGAACGTAAATATCGTCGAACGAGTTCATCCACCAGCGAGGATTTGCCTGCACCACCCGTACCAGTCACACCCAGGACAGGAACCTTGCGATCCTTTTTCAGGGCATGAATACTCTGCTGCAAAGACTCTCGATATTCGGCAAAGTTTTCCGCGACGGAAATCAAGCGGGCGATCGCCTGTGGATCCTTGCTCGATAATCTTGGCAAGAGCATATCGACTGGTGGTTTTTGGGTGCTGAAATCACAGTTCTCCAGCAGATGATTGATCATACCCTGCAGACCCATCGATCGACCATCGTCTGGTGAATAGATGCGCATGATACCGTAGGCATGCAGCTCTTCGATTTCACTGGGGAGTATCGTGCCACCACCGCCACCGAAGACTTTAATATTGGCATTCCGCTCTTTGAGAAGATCGTGAATGTATTTGAAGAACTCGACGTGGCCGCCTTGATAGGATGTGATAGCAATTCCCTGCGCATCCTCTTGTATCGCGCAATCGACGATATCGGCTGCCGAACGGTTATGGCCGAGATGGATCACCTCGGCCCCCGAAGACTGCAGGATGCGTCGCATGATGTTAATCGCCGCATCATGACCATCAAAAAGCGATGCTGCAGTGACGAGACGAATCTGATGCTGAGGTTTATATACCGTTACCTGCGATTGGGTCATGGCCATCACTCCTTCAAAACTTCTGCCCGAACCCCACTTCCTACACGATTTTCAGGCTCGGGTCACGATGCAAGACCAGCAATGCGTCAAATTGTAAATACAAAAAGTCCACTGGCCAAGTGCAGGATAGGATTGAGCAAGAGGCCCAGAAAAAGGTAGGTTTATTTTCAGCACCACCAACTTGGTGTACAATAGCTGCAATTCCATCTTTTGAATCGGAGGCTAAAAATGGCAAAAGCGAAGAAAAGTGCGGGCGGAAAAGCCAAAAAAAGCGGAAAGACTGCCGTAAAAACCAAAGGCGCTGTGAAAAGTAGCGCCCGTAAAAGTATCGGGAAATCTAACGGTAAACCAGCTGCCAAAAGCAAAGCCGTTCCCAATCAGGTTTTGGAGTACAAACTTTTCGTCGAGGATTCTGTGCGCAACCTCGAAGATCAGGTGAACTATTACATCAGCAAAGGCTGGGCTCCAGTCGGTGGAGTTGTTCTGCAAGGCCAAAGCAATTACTTGCAAACCATGGTTCGTCAGGAAACCTGAAAGACGCCAAAGCCTCCAGATCCGTTGGGGGCTTTTTTTACTCCACTTCCCCTTAACTCCGCCATGCTTGCCTTCATCTGTTCATCATGGAAAGGTCTGCGCCTTTCTGCATCGCCCTCACAGCAAAGCTTGTATCGACGGGGCTTCCATCATTCCGTCAGCATGGACATGCTGCTGTCTGCTCCTTACACAAACCCTTCAAGCTCACTTTGGGTATTCTTTTCATAGTATTTCAGCAATCTTTGCATTGCGGAAAAATCTCTGCATAATTTTACCGAATTTTAATCCTGTGGATAACATTCGGTGAGTTTTCTACGCCATGAGTGAATATGTGGCTGTTTTCAAAGACTGAGTAAGACC
>JBGSRE010000298.1:0-1560 GCA_041737755.1 Oligoflexus sp. | reverse complement strand
CGCTGGCGCGAAATTGAAAATTTCGCCCAGGGACTATCCTGAGCGAAGCGAAGGATCTCGTGGAATCAGGTACTTATCGGCGAGATCCTTCGTCGTTTCACTCCTCAGGATAGTCTCAGGCGCTTTAGGCGCCAGAGACTACTTATGACGCGTAGAATCTTTTACCAAATTGTAAAGATCGCTTTTTTCTAAGGGCCCACCGCATAGAAACCCATATCCTGATGGATTTCTGGTCAAGTTCCTACCATAAAACTCAAAAGCAGAAATAGATAACCGATAAAAAGAAGCAAAGCTTTGAAGGTAAAGAGCCTGGGCTTTCTATTCACTTCTATCAGGGAATGACTATGGCCATCGAAAAGCTGCTCGACTTAAGTTGGATCATGATTGCCACGGCAATGGTGCTATTTATGCAAGCGGGTTTTGCTGCGCTGGAAAGCGGGGCGACACGCTCCAAAAATACGATCAATGTGGCGATTAAAAATCTGGTCGATCTCTGCGTTACAGGACTATTTTTTTGGGCGGTCGGCTATGCTCTGATGTTCGGCCTATCGCAGGCAGGTTTGGTCGGCTCCAGCCAATTCTTCTTCAGCGCAAGCGATCCGACCAAGACAGCTTTTTTCCTGTTTCAATTTGTTTTTTGCGGCACAGCGGCCACGATTGTATCAGGAGCTGTTGCCGAACGTATGACTTTCTCCGCCTATATCGCGATCAGTGCCATCGTATCAGTCCTCATTTATCCCATCTATGGTCATTGGGTTTGGGGAGGCGCCGATCAGGGCATCACGGCGGGCTTTTTGAATTCCAAAGGGTTTGTCGACTTTGCCGGCTCGTCGGTGGTGCATAGCATCGGTGGCTGGACGGCCTTGGCCTCCGTCATTGTCCTTGGAGCGCGAATTGGTCGATTCGATGCGAATGGTAAGGTTAATAGGATCAACCCATCCAGCATTCCCCTCATGGTGACCGGTGTTTTCATTCTTTGGTTTGGCTGGATTGGCTTTAACGGTGGCTCCACGCTTGCTATGAATGAAGCGGTACCTGGAATCGTTTTGAACACACTGCTGGCTGCATGCGGAGGCGGATTTTTTGGACTTTTCTTTGGCTGGTGGCGGAATAAAATTGCCAACTGCGAACCCCTTATCAACGGTGTTCTGGCTGGTCTGGTCGCCATCACAGCGGGATGCCATGCGGTGGCACCTGCTCAAGCGATACTGATTGGGGTCATTGGCTGTATTTTTATGATGGCTTTCGAACACCTCATGTTGAAAATGCGCTGGGATGATGCGGTGAGTGCTGTTCCTGTTCATTTAGGAGCAGGCATCTGGGGAACCATGGCCGTTGGGATTTTTGGTAATCTTGAAACGCTGGGTACCGGACTTACCCGATCCGAACAGATAGGCATGCAGCTCTTTGGTATCCTCATGGGAGCGATTTGGGCCTTTCCCCTCGCTCTTGCTTCATTGAAGTTGGTGAAACTTTTTGTTCCCCTGCGTGTCACTGCAGAGCAAGAGTATGATGGCCTGAATGTCGCAGAGCACGGCGCCACGACAGAGATTATGGATT
>JBGSRE010000267.1:0-1795 GCA_041737755.1 Oligoflexus sp. | reverse complement strand
CTGCTCCGCTGCGTTCGGGCGGACCGTGATCACACTGAGCAGTTCGGGTGGGGCGAGCGCAACTTACATGCTGATGGCAGATCGTATCTTTATCGAGTGGAATCGATTTTTCGGTGATAGCCTGAAGGGCTTTCATGATGTTTTCATTCCTGATGATAAATCCTCGCGCTGCTTGATTCCAATCTATGAGCCGGGCGATCGCATCGGTCTTCCCTATGTGCAGGTCCCGATGGAAAAAATAGCGGGAATCGTTCTGACGGAACTGCCCGACCGCGGCAGTGATTTTAAAGAACCTGACGCCGAATGCAAAGCTATCGCCGGGCATATTTTGAGCTTCCTCAAACAGGAAAGAAAAATCGGCCGATTGCCTGAAGGTCTGCCTTATCAGTCAGGAGTCGGCAACATCGCCAACGCCGTTCTCGGCTGCATGGCCACCGATCCGGACTTTGAGCCGATCAGTCTCTATACCGAGGTCGTCCAGGACTCCATTTTTCAATTGATCGATCATGATAAACTCAAAATTGCTTCGACCTGCGCTCTGACCTTTTCCAGTGAAGGCCAGCAGCGTTTTCGGCAGGACATCGACCGCTACCGCAAACTCTTTATCATTCGACAGCAAGAGCTGACCAATAGCCCCGAAGTTATCCACCGCCTGCGCTTGGTTTCGATGAATACGGCCTTGGAGATGGATATCTTTGGTAATGTGAATTCCACCCACGTGTTTGGCAGTCAGTTGATGAACGGAATTGGTGGAAGTGCCGATTTTACTCGCAATTGCTTCCTTCCCATCTTTATGAGTCCATCGACCAGTAAAGGCGGGAAAATAAGCAATATCGTACCGATGGTGACCCATACCGATCAAAGTGAGCATTCCACACAAATTTTTGTAACCGAACAGGGACTGGCAGATCTGCGGGGACTCAGTCCATTGGCCAAAGCCCGATTGATCATTGAAAAATGCGCCCATCCGCGGTTTAAAGCAATTTTGACGCAGCAGTTGGAAAACGCCCTAGCCCATGCTCCAGGTCGTCATATACCGCTCGATTTGCGACACGCTTTCGATTTGCATCTGAACTATCAAAGAAATGGTGACATGCTCAATTTCGAATAGAAGAGCAATGTGCTCGAATTGATGCTTCTATCGATTCTTTTGGCTCGGAAACTTTTGGGGATTCTGCTCATATCGGTGGCCGAAAGCAAGGACACGGGCGAGTCAAGCGACTGGCCTACCCGAAAGAGGCCTTTTTTCAGGTTTTCGATTCCTCGCTCATTTCTTGGGACACTTTGTGCAATGAACTTCTAGGAACGAGACCTGGAAGACGAAACTCGAGGAACTTTCTATTTTGGGGATCAAACAGTTTTGGTCCTGTTGGATGCGACACTCAGCAAGGAAGACTTTATGCAATCTCTAGCACCCCTCGTGCCCGGCCCATGGCAAGATAGTATTGATGTTCGAGACTTTATTCAAAAAAATTATCAGCCCTATGATGGCGACGCTGTCTTTCTACAAGCTCCAACCGATACCACGCTCAAGCTGTGGAACGAAGTCCTGGCCTTGATGAAGGAGGAGCAAAAAAAAGGCATTCTCGATGCCGAAACAAAAATTCCTGCCGGCATCACCGCCCATGGTCCTGCCTGGCTCGATAAACAAAGAGAACTTATTGTCGGCTTTCAAACAGATAAGCCTCTGAAACGATCCATTATGCCGCAAGGCGGCAGTCGGACCGTCGAACAGGCTCTTGAAAGCTATGGCTACCGCCTCGATCCAGACACTCAAAGCATCTATTCCAAGTAT
>JBGSRE010000264.1:0-13678 GCA_041737755.1 Oligoflexus sp. | reverse complement strand
TGCGCTCGGATTTTGGTCGGCGAGTGAACTGATGAGTTCGCGAAGCACAGCAGCGCAACGCCTCTATGTATCGCTTTGGAATGACAGCTATCTTGGCACGCGGACGACTGCGCTTCTGACCCGTATTTGGCCAGCTTAATGAGGTCTATCTCGCTAGAATCGATAATTGCGTTTGGTAAAGGGAAGCAACTATGATCGCCATGGACCAAAAGCCAACTCATGACACCAAGAAAGTATCGGCACCATTGATGAACAAGAAGACCAAAGACCCAGTGGATGAGGCTCTGAATATTACTGTACCGGCGTGGCCGCTGCAGAACACAGTTGCCGTCAATCCTTTCTGGAATCTCCGCGATCGGCCTTTTTCGACTGTCACCGCGGAACTGTCTTCCGTGCTGCATAGTCCTCTCTATATGCCACTTCACTACTATTTAGAAAAATACCGCGAAGGGCTTATTACGGAAGCAGCGCTTGCGACTGTCCTTGACCAAGCAAAGACCCGTATGGCTCCTGTCCCCGACACGCTCGATAAACTGCTGCAGGCGAGCCTCGCCGGAGCCCAAAAGGTTCGAGAAATTTCCACGTTTGCGGAATACTGTGACCACAAAACAGGCAGCAGTTGGCAAAGAGCTTTGAGCGGAGAGATCTCAAAGTATGCGTCGGCCTACTTTGATAGCGGCCAGGCCTTGGCGCAGTTTCCTTGGCATTCGGGCGGTTTTTGGAGCGGATGGAAAGCTTCCATGGCCTTCGATCGCTCCATGGAATCAAGCGGAGTCAAAAATTTTCGTGATTCCCTCGCGCTGTTGATAGCAGAAAGCCCGCGCGATTTTATCCAAGCGGCATGCGCCGATTTTGGTTTGAGCTCCGATGCTCACCGAACCCATTACTTTGCACGCCTTCTGGCTCAGAATATTGGTTGGTCCAGTCAGTTTCGATACATTCAGTGGCAGAAAAGTCTTGGTTACCCCGTCTCTCAAGCTTCGGATCCCGTCGAATGGCTTGCTGTGCTTATTGCTTATGACCTGGGTATCGCCAAGTTTGTCCAGAAGACCAAGCCAAACACCCAAGCTGCCTGGCTAAAAACATTTGAAGCAGTAAAAGATGCCGACAGCTCAAAGGTACACGAATTCGAAGTACACCAGCTCTGGCAGAATGCGTTTGAGTTGAGTTACCAACGAAGCGTTGCTGGGCTGATCTCCTCAGCTAAGCAAAAGTTACCCGTTAAGCCCTATCAGATCGCAATGTGTATCGATGTTCGGTCGGAGATGCTGCGCAGGCACCTCGAAATAGCCTCCCGTGATATTCAAACAATTGGCTTTGCGGGATTTTTTGGAGTGCCCTTTGACTACCAAAAGGCCGGAGAAAAAGCTGTTGGACATCGGCTTCCCGTGCTCCTGACGCCGGCGTTCACGGTAGCGGAAGAAGCCAAGGGCATGACGACCCAATCCCTGCAAAATAGCCCAATCTTTGATGCTTATTTCAGAGTTCTTAGGAAGTCATCGCTAGGAGCCTTTGCTTACATTGAGCTTTGCGGCTTTTTCTCGCTTTGGAAGTTACTGCATCGCTTGCTTGGCAGCGTCTTGCCTAGGAAGGTGGATTCTGTCACGCCTCTTCGTTTCCAGGACAAAAGCTGTGGACCAAGTCAGTCTGCAGTTTATACCGTTCTTGGTAAAAGCTTTGGAATGGAAGAAAAAGTGGAGCGCGCTGCGGGCGTGCTGAAGCATATGGGTCTCACCCGGGACCTCAGTCGGCTGGTCCTTATCACCGGGCATGGCAGCGCAACGACTAACAATGCCTTTGCCTCAGCCCTTGATTGCGGGGCCTGTGGAGGTCACGCAGGTGACATCAACGCGCGATTTTTGGTGGGACTTTTGAATGACAAAGCGATCCGCATCGGTCTCCGTGCCAAGGGACTGCTTGTTCCGGACGACACACAATTCATTGCCGCTGTGCACGAAACCGTTACGGACGAGATTTATGTGCTCGATGAGGACGCGGTTCCGGCCAGTCATCGCCAGGACTTGAAGGCATTGCAAGTCGCGTTGGTGAAAGCCAGCTCGGCGACTCGTCTGGAAAGACAGGTTGCCCGCTCCGAATATCTGGACTCGGACGCCATGAGGCGAACTCAAAACTGGGCAGAAGTAAGACCCGAGTGGGGACTGGCAGGCAATGCCTGCTTTATCGTCGCTCCGCGCCTTTGGACAGAGGGAGCAAACTTTTCAAGCCGCTCTTTTCTGCATGACTATCAGTGGCAGGATGATGAGGGATTTAGCACGCTCGAGCTGATCATGACCGCGCCCATGATTGTCACCAACTGGATTAACATGCAGTACTATGCTTCGACGGTCGTGCCTGCTATTTATGGCTCTGGCAACAAATTGATCCATAATGTGGTCAATGAGTGTGGGGTATTGGAAGGCAACAGCGGGGATCTGCGAGTTGGTCTGCCCTTCCAATCGGTGCATGACGGTGAAAAGTTTGTTCACGAGCCTCTCCGCTTGAGCGTCTACTTAGCGGCACCTCGGCAGGAAATCGAAAAAATTATTGCCAAACACGCCGTCGTCAGAGAACTCGTTGATCATGAGTGGTTGCATCTTCTGCACATCGATGACAAGACCAACACGGTGAGTCGTCGCGCGCCTGGTGGCCTTTATCTATCGATTTGACCAAAGGGCTGGACCGAATAAGGCTCCCCCTTGCGAGCGAAGACCTCTCGCGGAGTCTTCTGAGCCTTTGGGGACCAAGATCGTTGCTTAGGCTTTGTCTTTCTACATGAAGAGTGTCATGATACCTGCTTCCAAGATTGCGCATGATGGAGCTACAATGGCCGTAAAAGGCTCTGGAAAATCGATAACAGAGGCTACCGAAGCAGGCCCTTCTTGGACCTTTCTGACGAATCACGCGCACGTGCTTATCTGTCTTGCGCGAGAGCCAGATTGCGTCTTACGACGTGTGGCAAGTTTAGTTGGGATAACCGAAAGGGCCGTTCAACGCATTGTGAGCGATCTCGAAGAAGCTGGCTATATCGAACGACGGAAGGATGGTCGTCGAAACGTCTATCAGCTGCTTCTCTCCAAGTCGCTCAGGCATGATCTTGAAGCCAACTGCAAAATCGGGGAACTCATCGATCTTATAAAATAACTGCGGGAGCGTGCGGCTCATGTCGGCTCCTTGCCATATCTCTCTGGAATTTTAACCCAGCAATATTTCCTAACCCTTATCAATCGTCAGATAAATACCCATCGTGGCTTTCAAGGCCGATGGGCTCGGCCTTTTCGTGGGCAACGGCTGCAGCGACTCGCGAAGTGACGAAAGAGTATTCTGAAAATATCCTCTGCAAAATCTCTATCAGAAAACATCTCAGTCATCGCTTCCAAATCGAATCCAAAGAACAAGCTCTTAGATCTCCTTTTGGTGGGATGCCCTTTTTGCTTGACGTGCTTGGACTTAAGTCCTTAAGTATTAGCTCAGTAGGCTAGGGCTGGCCTGAATCCGGTTTTTTTGCCGATTTGACTCATAAGGACCAGATATGGCTGAGTTGATAGCAAACTTTCTTTCGACCGATTCATTCATGCCGCACGGACATTGTTATCTTTGGAAGCCAAGCGTGCTTTGGTTAAATGTTACGTCCGATTTTCTTATTGCGTTAAGTTACTTCCTAATCTCAAGCTGCCTTTTCTATTTGATGCGAAAGCGTCCCGATATTTCCTTTCGGAAGGTTTTCTATTTGTTTTCAGCTTTTGTTTTTGCCTGTGGCATGACACACCTCTTTGAAATTTGGACGGTTTGGTTTCCCGACTATGCAATTCAAGGTCTCATCAAAATGCTGACGGCGATAGTTTCTCTCGTCACTGCTGCCGTCCTCTGGCCTCGCCTCCCTTCCATTCTATCCATGCCGAGTCATAAGAGTCTGAATTTGATGGTGGAACGGCTCCAAAATGAAATTCTCGATCGGCAAAAGATCGAGACAGTATACCGGGAAAGTGAAGAAAAGTTTCGACTTTTAGTCAGTTCAGTCAAAGACTACGCAATTTTTATGCTCGATCCAGATGGTCGGGTGATGACCTGGAACTCAGGTGCCGAAGCGATTAAGAAGTTTACATATGATGAAGTTATCGGTCAGCATTTTTCAATCTTCTATCTTGCCGAATCTAGACTCCGTAACGAGCCGGAAGAAGAATTAAAAATTGCGAGGGAGCGTGGGCGTTTTGAAACGGAAGGCTATCGTTTGAAAAAAGATGGCAGTCAATTTTGGGCCCACATTGTGATTTCAAGCATTATTGATAGCAATGGAACCCTTCTAGGCTTTGTCAAAGTCACCCATGACGATACAGAAAAAAGGCTTACCGATCAAAGGCTGCAAAATCTTAACAGCGAACTCGAACAGAAAGTCCAGCAAAGGACTCTGGAAATCAATCGACGTGTGGCCCAGCTCCGAACCATTACCAATGCTTTGCCCATGCCACTCGCTGAGTTTGACCACGAAGATCGCCTTCTTTATGCTAACGAGCATTTTCTGTCCTGGGCTAAGCTTGATTTTGAAAATAGTATTGATGTCCGGATTCAAGATCTCATGAATCCAACTCAGTATGAAGAAATTCGCCCGCACTTTGCCCAAGCCAAAGCTGGATCGAAAGTTGAATACCAACGAAGTTTTTTCTTGGATGATAGAGAAAAGTTCGTCAAAGTAAATCTCATCCCAGATAAATCAGCAGATCATGTCGTCAAAACTATTGTCTTTGTGGCCAATGACATCACAGAATTCATTGAGACACAGACGGCTCTCAAACAGGCCAAGGAATCTGCCGATGCGGCCAACCAAGCAAAAAGTTCTTTTTTGGCCAATATGTCTCATGAAATTCGCACACCTTTAGGGGCGGTGCTGGGCTTTGCTGAACTTATCATCAATTTAAACGAACCAAGTGAAGAAGGTGCAGAGTATGCGGCCACGATTCGACGCAATGGTGAGCTCCTGTCGAATATCATCAACGATATTCTCGATCTTTCAAAAATTGAAGCTGGTAAATTTAATGTCGAAATCAAAATGGTGTCGATGGCTGAAATTCTCACCGATCTGAGGACTCTGCTCAGTCTGCAGGCTCATGAGCGAGCTATCGAACTACTGGTGATTGCTGACGAACAGACTCCCCAATGGATTCAGACCGACCCCCTCCGTCTGCGGCAGATTCTGCTGAACATTGTCGGCAATGCCATAAAATTCACCAGGCGTGGAGCGGTTACGGTCCGTATCAATTACCAAAAAGTCGACCCAACAAAGGCTGTGTTAAGTTTTGATGTGGAAGATATGGGTGAAGGAATCAGCCCAGAGCAAGCCGCCCAACTATTCACCCCTTTTACCCAAGCTGATATTTCTACGACTCGCAAATTTGGTGGCACAGGGCTTGGGCTGATCATAGCGAGGCATTTAGCTCGCTTGCTTGGCGGCGATGTCATCCTTAAACGCAGTGCACCTGGCCAGGGCAGTCTCTTTACTATCACGATTGATCCTGGCGATGGGCGGCAATCAGCAGCGCCTTTGCATGCATCTTTGCGCAAAAATTTATCGTCTGATTCTAGTAAAAATGCAGCCATCAGCCACCGACTGGATGGATTGAATATTCTAGTCGTCGATGATGCGACGGATAATCAAGTGCTGATCGGTCATATGCTGAAGAGAGTCGGAGCAAGAGTCGATACTGCTCATAACGGAGCACAGGCCATTCTTCGAGTTGAAAATCAGGTCTATGATATTCTGTTTATGGATCTGCAAATGCCAGTTATGGATGGCTATGAAGCCACGGTGGAGCTGAGACAGCGCGGCTGCTCAACGCCCATCATTGCCCTTACTGCTCACGTCCTTATGGATGTCGAAAAAAATTGTCTCGCGAAAGGTTTTACCGATTATCTCAGTAAACCCATTAAGTATGGCGAGTTAATCGAATGCATCCGTCAGCATACTCAAGCCGAACAGTTGCCAACGCCCTGAGCGAAAGCAGTCCATGACCCGAAGCATAAGTGCTAAACGTATTTGTTTTAAGTGGAAGTCAGAACAAAAAATTCTACCGGTAAGCTGAATATTTCTATCTGGTAATTTTTCTGCAGCGCATATTGCCCTCAAATTTACTCATCCCAACTGACTTTTAAGTAATTAAATGCATCGGCAATTTGAGCCAATTCAGTGCCTTAGAGGAAAGTATTTAAGAAAATTCGAAGCCCTCCGACTGTGGTCTTGCTTTGAGAAACAACTAAGGAAATACTCATGCGTAGTAAAATTATTCCAGCGATTCTTACCTTGGCCGGACTTGCTGCGTGTGGCAAGTCAAGTAAAACTGACACTGCCGCCGAAGCTCTTTCAACGGGCACAACTCGCACGGCTACTGGTTCCGTAAAGGCGACCAGCGTCAATGAGCTGGGTCTCACCGGAGCCTTGAACATTAGCTTGCCTGATGCCCTTAAAGACAGTTCGGGTTCGCTTCGCCTCGTTGGTCAAAAGTCAATCGAAGCTTGCTTGATGCGCGAAAGTGCTAAGCAGCTGGTGACTCAGATTGAAATGATTTCTAGTACGCTTTGTCATATTGAAGCGGAAGGGGCAAACATCCCATGGAACACTCCGGTTGTTCTTGATCTGGGTGAGATGCAGGCTGCCCTGGCTAAATTAAAGCTTCAAGGTCCTCCTCCGGACGGCGAATTTCCTGGAGCCGGGAGTGAAATGCCTCCTGAAGGTTCCGCAGGTGGTCCTCCTGGTGGAGCCGGTGGAGAATCTCCTGGTGCTGACTTTGTGATTCCAAAGATTGGTATCTTTGCTGATTCAAGCGACCCGGATAATGTCGCCGTCTATATCTGTGAGGGCGAGACAACAGATGCTATGACCCTGTCTCAAGCATTTAAAATTACGGGTTCCAAATCCATCGTTAAAGATGGCAAAACGATTCAAGTGAGCAAAGGCACGATTAACATTGCCGCCGGTGATGACACCATGGGAACCTTTAAAGGTGCCATTGGCTTTGACTCGAACTACACCAAGGCGGACACCTCGGCCATTAATCTTGAAGTGAAGTTCGGATTTACTGGCTTCTCCTTTGCCCAAAAATTTGAACTCAGCGCCAAAGATTCAGGTCTGAACAAAGTTTCAATTTCGGAAACTGGGACCATGGACTTCGGAGGCGGCGACCCATTCACCTTCAAAAACGCAGGTGTCGGCTTGTTTGATGCTGAGAACGGCAATGTCTTCTATACCTACGATGGCAATGGCCAGAAATTCTCCACCCAGGCTTGTGTCAACAAAGACAGTACTTTAACAGCCTGTACAGACGCTAAATTTGTCGAAGCTGGTGCCTTATACCTGAAAACCACCGATGTACCAGGCATTTTGCCAGCAAGCTTTACGCCTGCAACTCCAAGCGGATTTGATTGCGCAAAAGCGGATTGGTCCAAAAAAGTTACTCCAGCTACCGACGCAGCGACTATGGCCAAACATGAGGCTTGCGATGCAGGCTTGATGGACGAGGCTGGCGACGGCGGCGGCATGTCTGAATGCTTCGATGGTGACGGTTTTGCCCAAGGCGGAGAGTTGGATATTGAGTTCACGGAAGGAACTCCTGGTGAACTTGGACCTCCACTTGATCTGCCAGAACCACCCGCTGAACTAAAATAGTCCGTGAAAATCATGGGGTGGTGAAAATTCACCACCCCTTTCTCTATTAGTAGCTTCTTTCTATTGCACGCCCTCCCCCTTGCCCACACTCATCATGTATAATGAAAGTACTTTGCTTCTGCCTGCCTATCGTGGCCGGAGTTACTCCATTTTCTACAAAACAGGAGCTAAGGGCTATGCAGCGATACTTGATGATGGCTCGCCTTGTGCTTTTATACCTCCTTCTTTTGACAGACTCTAGCCTAGCTGCCCCGCACATTCTGGACTTAAAGGCTGGCAAACATGAAATGTCGCAATTCAACAAGACTGACGTTTACCGGCTCAGCGGTGAGTGGCTCTATTTCCCCGACAAGATCTTAGAACCCCAAGAATTTCTTCAAGACTCACAGAAATGGTTGCAAGACGCCGCGAAGATAAATCTGGGCACTGGCTTCACCGATGGCGATAAGCCCCTGATGAAAAGCAGCCAAGGCTATGCTAGCTATCTTTTACAAATAGATAATGTTCCAGAGGAAGCCTTAGGCATATGGGGCTTAGCTGTTTTTTCCAGTGCCCGCCTGTATTTTTTTGCGAGCGATGGCAGTGGCGCGGACCAGCCAACGGAAACGATTGGCCACTTTTCAAAGCTTCCCAAAGACAATCAACCGCAGATGACCAAACAGCACCTCGCCTTGGTTAAACCTTATGGGCAACAAACCCATTATGTCTTAATACAGGTGGGTAATTTCCATCATTCCTGGGGCGGGGTCTGGATCCCGCCCGTCATCGCCAGTGCCGACGCTGCTGTCGCCGTCTTTGGCGAAAATCAACGCTACAACTACCTGCTCATGGGTGTTACCCTTTTCGTCGCCATCTATTCGCTGGGACTCTTTTTAAGAAGACGCGAAGACTTGGCCAGTTTTTGGCTCTTTGCCTATGCCATTGAACGGAGCATTCGCACCTTTTGGTATACGAACAATGGTGCTGATTGGCTCAATAACTTCAAACTCAGTTATGAATTCAATTATAAACTTCAGTGGTTCTTCTGGTTACCGAGTACAATTCTGCTGATTTTCTTCTTCCGCTCTTGTTTTCCGAAGCAAACGCCTCGATGGGCTGTTCCGGCCTTCTCTATTCTCTGTGGTTTACCCCTTTTGTATGCTCTGTTTACTCCTGTCATCCAGCACTATGATCTCATCAAACTGATCTATTCCGTTGCCAATCCCCTGGTCGGCCTCTTCGTTGTGTTCGTTATCTTAAGGGCATATCGAGCCAAAGAAGAAGGTGCCCATTGGCTGGTCATAGGCCTCGTGGTGATGGTGAGCGGTGGCGTTATCGATATTCTTTACACCTTAGGCATCAATCTATTTAGCTTCAACAATATCTCAGGTGTTTCCATGGCATTTTTCCTCATCTGTCAGTCGCAGATTGTCGCTCATCGTTCGGCCCAGGCTTTTCGAAAGGCTGAATTTCTATCGCGCGAGCTGCGCAAGGAAGTTGAACGCCAAACCCGAGATATTAAATCCATCCTCGATACGATCAAACAGGGCATTTTTAGTGTGCACAGTTCCGAGGATGCTATCGATCCTCAGTATTCGGCTCATCTCGTGGAAATTGCGGGAACAGCTGATGTCAGCACTCGAAACTTAAAAACTCTGCTCCTGGAAAGAAGTAATTTGGATTCTGATCAAAGAGCGCAAATTGTTTCTTGTCTTGATGCCAGCCTTGGCGAGGATATGCTGAACTTTGAAATGAATGTAGGCAACCTCGTCCAAGAGATCAATTATCGGGCTCTCGATGGGCGAGATAAAGTCCTCGAAGTGGACTGGATCCCGATGCTGGATCAGCAGCAAGTGATCGAGAAAATTTTGATCAATCTCAGGGATGTGACTGATGTCCGGCAATTGGAGGCGCGAACCTATCAGCAGGAAGAGGATCTAAAAATTCTGATAGAGCTGATCCATATCCCTGAAGATCGATTCCATCGCTTTTTGAACAAGACCAAGGAATATTTGAAGCAGAATAGAGATCTGGTTATGGAATTCGATGAAAGTCGGCCAGAAGTGATAAAGCAACTCTTTGTCAATATGCATACGATCAAAGGCACGGCGCGAACCTACCTTTTGCGGGCCATTTCCAATGCCACTCATGAAGTCGAGGAATACTATCAAAAATTATCGAAAGGCCAGCAAGGCTGGGATAGACAGACTCTGCTCGATGATATCACTCGAGTGGAAGAGTTAGTCGAGAAATATCGCAATGTTGGCGCCGAAAAGCTTGGCTGGAACCTATCGGAACGACTGGTAAAAATACCGAGTTCAACCCTTGAATCGGTGGTCACGAGTTTGAACGAAATCGCTCATGATTATCTGAACCCTCATCAGCGATCTTTGATCAAGGCTGTGAAAACTTTGCTGTTTAACTCAGGCTTTGTCCGGGTCCAGGACGTGATCGAAGAAGCCTGCCGGGGCTTGGACTCTATTGCTCGCGATTTAGAAAAGCATATTCCTCTTTTTGCAGTGGATATGCCGCTGGTGGTTATGCGCGATCAAGGGGTCAACCTCATGCACGGTATCCTCGTGCATCTCCTCCGCAACTCTATGGATCATGGCATCGAAAAGCCGGCTGAACGAAGTCGCCTCGGCAAAAAGGAAGAAGGAACGATTTACATCAGCGCGAAGTTCATCGATCAAGTCTTGAGAATTTCCTATCATGATGATGGCGCTGGTCTCAATCTCGAATCCATTCGGCAGAAGGCCATCAGCAAGGGTCTCATCCAAGCCAATGCTAAGCTGAGCGCCTTGGACATCGGCAGACTGATTTTCGAGGCCGGTCTGTCGACCAAGAGTGCCGTCAGTGATATTTCCGGTCGCGGGGTCGGTTTGGATGCAGTAAAACGCTATGTGGAGCAAGCCGGCGGCAAAGTTAATATTGTGCTCGCCGGGGTCGAAGATATCACCCACGTGGCTTTTCATTTTGAAATCGACGTTCCCGAAGCGCTTTGTATTCCCCTTGAAGTTGAATTTCAAGAGCAGCTGGCGTCCTAAAAGTATTCAAGGGCTTCGGCCCTGACTAGGGAAGCACGACCTCACGAATTTGAATATCACCATTGCGAGATTCTTTGCCACGGATGGTAAAGATCAGGGTAAAGGATCCGGAACCAGGCAGTTCCCATTCCGTTTCTGAAGCTCGGCGGTTCTTGATCTCACCCGCACTCACATACCAGCCTATTTTCACAGGCTCATCCTGCGCGTTCTGCAGGGTGCTGGAGATGGTGAGCTTTTTATCGCTCAGGTCCTGATTGGCCAGCGGTGCATCGATGCTCGAGCCGAACAGGCTGGTCTGCGCACTCTCGACTGCATTGTCACGATACACAACAAAATCCCCCGCCAACGGCAGCTCGCGATTGCCATCGCTGACGATCAGCGTATAGCGGAGTCGCACGACACCCAGAGTGGCGAAAGTCGGAGCTAAAACGGTGAGCTGTTCGGCAGAAGGGATGGGAGCTGTGGCGGCGATGGTGATGTGCTGAAGTCCGGCATAAGGATGAAACTCTGCTGCAGCGACAATCCAATTGGAGATGGGCAGGGTGAGTGGTCGCAGTTCAGGTTCACCCGGAGTCAGCGTGATACTGGTAAAATCCGCGGGACCAACAAAGTGAAACTCCAGCTTAACGGTCTGTCCCGGCAAAGGCGGAGCAAGATTGCTGCGAGGCAGAGGCGCCAGGGGATTTTTGGATTCACCCGGTGGATTGACCAGCACCAGGATTGGTTTGAGCTTATCAGCCGTTTCCGGCCTAGTTTTCATGTCGGAGCAGGCCAGGGCACTCATACAAAGGATGAAGCTGATGATAAAATTTTGCATGAAGTATGTTCCTTTCAGCATTAAAATTCACCGCTGATCTGGATGTAAGGTATCGGCGGCAAATTCGATAGCTCTTCTTTCTCGGTATAGTCAAAGTTGTACTGCACGCTGTCGATTCTTTTGCCCACCGAAATGTACTGGATGCCGAGCTGGTATTTAAGCTTATAGGTGTTGAAGAGTGAGTCGTAGCTCGCAAAGAGATCGACGCTATTGGATGGCGGAAGACGAGCGCTATTGGGATTTTTGATATCATAGCTCGGCTGGTATTTGTCGAGGTTACTATTGTAGACAGCTCCTGTTACCGGCGTAAAGGGACTCGCGGTATTGTACTTTAAGCGAGTTCCCAGATCCCAGTAGGCATTGATTTTGTAGGAGCCGACCAGATTCAAAATATGAGTCTGATCATACTGACTCGTAAACCATGCATCGGAGTCAGATTTTCTTTCCTGCGATACGGAATAGGTATAGGCCAGCCAAGCAAAGAACTGTTCGGTGAGGTTTCGGCGAATGAAGGTTTCGAAGCCATAGGTCCGCCGGCTACCCGTATCGAGATAGTTTTTTGGACCACCCGAGACGATAAAACGATAGGTTTTCTTATAAAAGCCTTGGAACTCGGTTACCCATCGATCGCCCCATTTGTTTTCCACGCCTAAAATATAGTGATTGGCTTTTTCATAGCCAAGATCGGGGTTGCCAAAGTTTTCATCGTTGACCCATGGTTCGGGCGCAATCGAATACTGGCCTATGGCAAATTTCAAGGTACTATCGTTAGTCCAAGGATAGCGGGCTTGAAGCCGCGGATCGACTCCAACAGTTTTAACAAATCCAGATTGAAAGACTCGCACACCGGGGGTGTAGATGACTGGACCTGCCTGCAGATCGATGCTGCCCCAAGCTGCAAAATTTGTGAATGAAAGGTCTGCCTTGGTTTTGATAAGGGGTGCATCTTCTGGATCAAAGAAGGGATCGTCATCGACTGGGGCCGGAGCACTGATGTCGAGATTGGCAAAGTTATAGATAGGATTGAAACCGAGGTAAAGATTCCGTCCCTTATCCAAGCGTTTGGTAAATTCGGTAGGAACCCGAAAGACCTGTGAGAAAATGGAAAAAGCATTCTCACCCGCTCCAATCTTGGTGCGGCTCAACAAATATTGCGGCGTGCTGCGATAGCGCCAGCCATCCCCTAAATTGTGATCGCGCTCCAAACCAATCACGGCAAAGCGATTCTTAAAACTC
This sequence comes from Oligoflexus sp., assembly GCA_041737755.1. Lineage (GTDB taxonomy): Bacteria > Bdellovibrionota_B > Oligoflexia > Oligoflexales > Oligoflexaceae > Oligoflexus. Next base: position 945 of record JBGSRE010000264.1, on the reverse strand, counting down.
ACGTCAATCGTACCCTCGGCATTCGAACTGCCATCAAAGGGAGCAGAGAGGGTCAGACCATCCTCGCTGGCGATGGCGGTTAATTTATAGCTGGTTCTATCATCCCGATAAACGTAACGAGCATAGGCGTCTGAAAAAAGAGGAATCACCGTCAAGCCACTATCCTTGGGCAGGACTTGGGGTAGGATGGCTTCAATCAAACTCTTGCGGACGGAAAAAGCTACTCCACTTTTTTCATCCAAAGGGCGTTCGTGGTAGATACCTAAAAAGAAAGGCACGTTGATGACGAATTCGGTCTTAGGGACTTCTGGAATCTTGTCCGATGATCTCAGGACGATAATTCCACCCGTAGCATCTCCATACTGGGCACCGAAACCTCCCGAGCTGAACTCGACATCAGTTAGCTGCTGCGGAGGTACGACACTGAGGTTGGCCACCTGATGAAAAATATTGGGTACAAAAATATCGTCCACATAATATCGACTATCATTCGGCCCTGAGCCGCGGATAATAACGTCCGTGCTACCAGGATTGCTCTGCACGCCCGGTAGCAATTGCGTGACCTGGGCTGGGTCACCATTGGGTGCAATGCGGCTGGTCTCTTGCACAGTAATCGTTTTGCGTGAAGTCTCGGGCCGTCTTTGACCGGTAATCACAAGCTCTGAATCGTCAGGCTTACCTGGCGGCAAGTAAACATTGTAGGTCGCGTTGGTCCGCAGTTCTTTAAAATCGACAAAAACCGCTTCATAACCCTGCCGAAGAACCTGGACGCTACCCTCCCGAGCAGGGATATCAAGTTCCAGAGTCCCATCCGGACCGGTGGTCAGAGTCTCCTGGCCTATTTTGACTTCGACTCGCTTCAGAATGCGACCAGAACCCTTGGCCATTACTTTCAATGTGACCTTGGTGGGGGTCGCGGCCTCAGTCGCTGGGGGTTCTGCAGTC
>JBGSRE010000244.1:0-2052 GCA_041737755.1 Oligoflexus sp. | reverse complement strand
AATTCGATCTCATCGCCGCCATCGGCCTCTTCTGTGGCCTGAACATTCGGCGGGATACTCGCCACTTGGGCCCAGTCAAAGACTTGAATCTCCGAGGCACAAAGGAGCTTAATACTATCGACATGGAATAGCCAGGCATCGAAGAGCACATCCTCTTCATCGCCTTTGCCGAGTGGAGGCATTTCAACCATGGCGGGTTTTTGATCAGGTAGATTCACCACCAGGTCATCCGTTTTCATCACCGTCACGAGATCGGCCAGCCACACTTTAATGGCCCCGGCCGTCAGGTTACAAAATTCACGGATAAAGTCATGATAGATTCGGGTGGGCAGTTCTTTGCCACCAGGATGTTTAAAATGATACAAAGATTTGGCTAATGGAACCGTGTAATAGACCTTGAATTGAATTCGTACAGGCTCTGAACTGACGATGATCTTCACCAGCCAGGTTTCATCGATCTCTTCCACGGTAGTGGGAGGAGGCAAAACCTCGGGAAGGGTGAATCCTGGACCAAAAAGTCTTTGAAGGGCTGCGAGTCGCACGCCCTCTTTGACGATTGATATGGTGTTCTCAGCGCGCATACAAAGCCCCTTCCTGGAACTGAATTCAACCGGCCTTCGCGGGCCTTGCATCTAACTTCTTGATGCGGAGACTTAACACAGCGTAAAACCCCTCGCTCTCGAGGACTTGAACCAATTCTTGGGTATCGGCCGCAACTTCCTGAGGAAGTCCCTGTTTGGCCTGGGGTTGCTCCAGTTGAAGCTGAAAACCCAGACTAAATATATGAGCTTTACTTCCGGCCAGGGTGCGGTTGGTGATTTCGGCAACCCAATCCAAGTAGTCCCCGCCTTCGAGGACGCCACCATATCTTCGCTCAGGATGTGTTTCGTGCAAGAACTTTTTATCGGCAGTCACCACTAAATGTCCTTCAATTCCATCACCCGTGAGGCCAATGCTGGAATGATAGATAGGCGCGACGAATGGAATTTGATCAGGACTGCAAAGTGCAGGATGGAGTGGCTTTTTAAACGCAATTTGGAAAATTTCCACAAAACGCGTGTTTAAAATTTCAGCAAGTTTGGCATCCAGATCGCTCATGCTAAAAACTCTCCTCCGATTCAAGCACAGAATTTTTCCAAGAGGGATTTTACAGAATTAGGTTGAGCTGGCTTCAAGATCCAGCCCTTAATACCAAATTCTTTGGCTTTGTTCAAAACATCTTCTGCAGCTTCGCTAGTCAGCATGATGACCGGTGTCTCTTGATGGTTGGCTTCCTTGCGAAGGGCTTCCAAGAACTCCAGTCCATTCATCTCAGGCATATTGATATCACAGAAAATAAGCCCAATATCGGTCCTGTTTCGCACGAGTTCCAGCCCATATCGGCCGTTCTCAGCCTCGAATGCCATCAATCCCAAATTGTGCACCAATCGGACAATCTCGCGTCGAGCGGTTTTGGAATCATCGACAATCATCACCTTTTTGCTCATGAGTGTCCCTCGTTATCTGCGTTCCTCGAATGTAGCCTGCAGTTCAATTCTGCCTACTTCATCATTATAACAGGAAATCGACAGAGATTAATGAGGGGGGTGAAATTTTCCTTGGCTGCTTGATACCGGGCCCGTGAATTAATTTTTTTTTTTTGCAAGCCGATCTGCCTAGGAGAACTTCGTCGAGTCGCCCTTGGATAAGAGAGGCCAATTTTGATCGGTCCCTGTAAAATCTTTGGATTTTGCCTTTGGTTAGGGCTCTTTGTTCCTAGCTTAGGACAAGCGAATGCGCAGACAGGGGCCCTTACCCTCGATCTGAGGCAATCCAATCTGGATTTTAGCCAAGACGTTGCCCTTAACCCTGATTGGGAAATCTATTGGCAGCAATTGCTGACTCCAGTAGAAGTTCAAAACGGCCAAGGGCTTCTCAGTGGAGTCGTCAAACAGGAAGTCTTCAAGAAGAATGAGGGTATTCTGCACCAAGGCTCTGTGCAAAAAATGGGCTATGTTACCCTTCGGACGCGCATCCTTCTGCCTGCCAATCCCCGGCCATTGATTCTTTTTA
>JBGSRE010000230.1:0-4612 GCA_041737755.1 Oligoflexus sp. | reverse complement strand
CAAGGCAATATGCTTTATAGCGACCGGGCATCACTGGGTCAAATCAGCTACGAGCAGCGACGAGAACTCAAAAAACTTAGCCCCCGTCGGCAATCATCTGCCTAAAGACCGCGGCCTTGGCTTTCACTGTCGCAAACTCTTCATAGCCGGCATGACAAGGCGTACAAGCACTGGTAAGGAGCGGCTGGATGTTGCTAACGAAGGCCGGATCGACGGGCGGAGTGGCGGCCCCGTCGACACTGAGTTTGATCGGGTTTTGCTCATAAAGCTTACCAGCGTTCAATTCATAGGTGCGACCGATAAAAGTCACCCCTTTATCTTCGCCTTGTTTGATCAGCATCGCCACCTGATCAAGGACAGCGTCAGGCGGCACACCCTGGGCATCCAATTTAAATTTACTGATAAACCATCGCCATTGGCCCTCACTGCCTTTTCTCAGGAGCAATAGCCGGTCTATAGACAAAAACCAGTAAGCGTCAGCGCCATCCATCAAGCCAGCGGTCGACACCGTTAGGGGAACATCGCCAAGCTTGGGAAAGTCGAGGGCGATCACGCGAGCTTTATCGCCATCAAGGGCGATAATGTTGGCTCGCTTTTCGTTGGCTATGATCAGTCGTCCTGGTCCTGCAAACAGAATCCGATTGGTATTCGCTGGGTCCTTGAGCAATTCCGGGGTCAGGTTGATCAAAGTAAGCTGCCCCGGATCCACCGAGGGTGTTGCAGAAGGAAAGGCCACACTGCTTTTGCCGATCAACCAAAACTTTTTATCTTCCATTACATAGAGTTTGGTGTCTGCAGGCGGAGAAATATCCACCGAGAGTTTGGTCAAAACCCCTGCTTTGCCCTCATCCAATAACCAAGATTGTTTGGATTTACCGTACAAGAGAGTCTTGGTATCCGATAGCTTATGGATCGCAAAAATATCTTCCATAAAGCCTGCCGGCAATGCCGACTGATCGGCTTCCGCCATAAGCTTCAGAGGCGGAATGTTCCCGCTATCGACGATCACAGCCTGCTGATTCGTGCTCATGGTCTCGCTGCCTTGGCCCGCAGTCGCATCGCCTGAGCCACTGACCGGCCCTTCTTGAGCCGATGGGCTGCCTTCATTGAGAGCTGGCTGCTGAGTTTTGCCACGAATATTCTCCGAACTTGACTGTCGGCAAGCTATAACTTGCAGACATAAGAGGACTAAACTCAGCTTGCACAATCGATTCATTGTTCCCCCTTGATCCAGCCTCAGATGGGCTGCGTCGCACACTCTTGAAGACCAGCACTCAATCTTGATATAAAACGCTCGTCCCTATACTATCGGCCAAGGGGGGGAACGACATGAATAGGCCGATGGGATCGCCCTATAAAAAATTATTAAACTCATCATTTACAGTGGTTTATAATTCTTACAAAGCAGAAAAAAGCTAACGAATTTGGAATTTTCAGAGCTTCCCTAAGCTGCCTTTTTGCTCGACACTCAGCGCGCAGAATTCTTACAAAATAGTCTCATGAGGCAGAAAACGCTGGCCTAATTCGTTGGTCTCGCTCTTGCATAAAGCAGTTTGAAAGCCCCTTCTGAACTGCCATCTGAGTGAGTAGAATATGAACTTGAGCCGAATGTTCTTCTGGGTTTTGTTATCGTTTCTGAGCACCCACTGTGCTCAAGGTAAATTTAAAGGTGGAACCAGCAACGGAGACGCCAAATCAGGCGGCTTGGAAACTGGAGGAGGTTCCATAGCATTTGATCAGACCCCATTGGACGTATCCAAACTCCCCGAAAATTTTGATACGAGAGACAGTGGCGGCCCCCTCTCTGGGACATCTTCTCTGCTTGAACAGCCCTCGGATCTGAGCTGCGAAGCAAGCTCGGATAAGACGATCAAAGTTAGCCCAAATGCTGATGCGGATATCAAAGTTAAAAATGACACGCGGGTCGTGATGAACGTCAAAGGCCGATTCTGTCCGACCGTTTCGGATAACCTAACCGTTGTCTTTATCATTGATTTTTCCGGTTCGATGGGCCCGAATACCCCCGATGACAATAACCGGGGTTTCCAGCCGGCTTCAGGTAATGACCCAAGAGCAATGGTCGGCACCGATCAAAGCTGTGGTCGATTGCAATCGGTCGAAGCTATCCTGGCCAAATTCAAGGCTGGCGATAAAGTCAATGTGGGTACGGTAAGCTTCGCCAGCAATATCGTTGAATCGCACACGACTGCTCCTGTCGATGCCGTAAACTTTAAATTGAGTCGCTTGAGCGCTGCCACGAAACTGAATAACTTTTGCAGCTATATCGCCCCGACCAGCGCCTTTGCTAATCAAGCAATGGCAGTGCCTAACGCCACCGGCGGCGCCACCAACTATGCTGCTGCTTTCAATCGGGCCTATGATTTCTTGAAGAATGTCCAAGGTCGTAAGGCTGTGTACTTCATTACCGATGGTCGCCCCACTGCCGGCGGCAATGACCCCTTAGCAGCCGGCAAAGACGCTGCTGCGAAATTGAAGACGATAGAAAACCTGTATTTTAATGCCTTTTTCTTGCAGTACAAACAATCAGGATTGCAGGAAGACAAGCAAGGTTTCGATAACCTCGTCCAAACGATCGGTGCGCCGGAGCGGGTCGTAAGGGTCGATTCCGCAGCACAATTAGCAATTGAAGTCGGCAAAGAGCAGCCAGCTAGCTTCGATCCGAATCAAATTTCGGGATCACTCAGTGTTGCCCCCTATAAACCGGAAGCCGATTTAAAGATTCTGAGTTTCATGCAAGATCCCGCTAATCCCAAAGCTTGGATGTTTGAGACCCAGACCTTTGTTTTGCTGGGCGATGACGACGTTGTCTACTCGCATGTGGTGAAAGTCAAGGCCAAGGCGAAAGATGGCACCACGCATTCGAGTCTCGTAAAAATACAATATCAAAAGTCTGCCCCCTAAGCTTTTGATTGCGACTTGCCAGGCTTAGCCAAGTCCTTTAGAGTAGGGAGTCTTGCACACGGAAGCCCCTACGAAAGGACACCTTTATGAGCAAAAATGCCCTCTTTTTCTCTGTTCTCCTGATCGGTACGAGCCTGCACGCTCAAGACATCCGTTTCGGCAAACTTACGTTGCAGGAATCATCTGCCAAGAGCATCAAAGATGCCGTGGAGCAATTTAAGGATGGTGCAGAGTCAAGCCAACTCGTCAAAGGCACCGTGAAAAAAGTCTGCGAAGAAAAAGGCTGCTGGATGAGTCTGGAAGACCAAGGTCAAAACGTAAGGGTCTTCTTTAAGAATTATAGCTTTTTCGTTTCCAATAAGATCACCGATAAGGCCGTTCTGGTCGAAGGGACATTGTTGCGAAAAATTCGCTCTGTTGCCGACCAAAAGCATCTAGCCAAGGATTCTGGGGCATCCAAGGAATCCATCGCGGCAATAAAAGATGCGAAAGCCTTCTTTGAATTCGAAGCCACCGGCGTCAAAGCCATCTGAATCTTACCCATTCGCTCGGCGTGCTATCCATGCTCCCAAAATGATAACGCGCCTCATTTCCAAGCAACCTAAGCGGACCGACTCACCTATTAAATCAGTACTTACAAAACGATGACTTGCACCCTTGACAAAGAGAAAGGGCGACTCATCTTTATAAGAGAATAAAGAAGGGAGCCGCGCATGGACTTCAATCGATTTACCGAACGCACGCAGCAAGCTATTAAAGAAGCCCAAAATCTAGCCATGACACTGGGCCATAATCAAGTAGAGTCCGAGCACCTCTTGAAGGCTCTTTTGACCCAGGAGAATGGGATCATTCCCAAACTGGTCCAAAAGCTGGATGTCCCTCAAGAACGCCTGAATCAGCTCGCCGAGCAGGAAGTTCAAAAGAAGCCTCGCGTTTCAGGGGCCGGTTTCGATCCTGAGAAGATCTACATCTCCCAAGCACTCTCAGCCCTCTTGGCTAAATCCGAACAGACAGCCAAGAAGCTGAAGGACGAGTATGTTTCCGTCGAGCATGTTTTCTTGGAAATCATTCGAACCGGTGATCAAACTCCAGCGGGACGTATTCTCAAAGAATTCAATATCACGGAACAGCGCTTTCTTCAGGCATTGACCGATCTGCGCGGCAATCAGCGCGTCCGCAGTGCCAATCCCGAAGCTACCTATGATGCTCTCAATTTATACGGCATTGACCTGGTGGCCGCCGCGCGGCAAGGAAAACTTGATCCCGTCATTGGTCGCGATCAGGAAATCGATCGCTTCTTCGTCCACGCCTCTTACCTGAGCTTGTTCTCGCACAGCCACAGTCCGTCCCAAGGCATCGATCACCATTGTTCGGACTTCGTTGTTTGGATCAATTCTTGATATCTCGAAATTATTGCTAGCAATCGCATACAAAGAACGGTGCTGAAATCTTTTGTTCTTAAATCCTGGTACATCCCGAACTTGGACCCGTCCCTGCTCATCAAAAACAACAGAGCGTACTTTTCCATCAGGAATCTGCCAATCGTTCAGTTCGTCTGAGGTCTGGCCACTTGGTAAATACGATTGCACCACATTGCCATTGAGATCAAACAAAGACCAGTCAGCTAAAACAAATGCTGAGTCGCTTGGCTTGATCACCGCAAAGGGACGCATAAGACTATCAAAGTACT
>JBGSRE010000228.1:0-1887 GCA_041737755.1 Oligoflexus sp. | reverse complement strand
GTCCCCGTAGTTCGCTAGGGACGAGCAGCACGCAGTTAGTATTGGAGAAGGGTAAGACTCCGGTCAAGGATATCTATGCAGGCCAGGTACTCAAGGTCATTTCGCTTAAAGGCTTGCATTCTGGGACGAATGCCATCTCTGGTTATTTTTCGTTGGCCGTGGAAGGTATGCTCATGCGCAATGGTGAAGCCGAGCACTATGTAAAGGATGTGACTCTGTCCGGGAATTTTTATGAAATCCTGCAGCAGATTCAAGCGGTGGGGGATAAACTGGAGGCCTCATCTTCGCGGAGCTTTTTTAGTCCAGAGATTCGTTTTAGTGGGATGAGCGTGGCGGGAACTTGATTTGGGAAAGGTTGAAGTCAATGGCTGAATTTTTGGAAGTTGGAGTCAAAGCTCCAGCTTTTTCTCTCCTCAATCAGGACGGGGAAACCGTCAGTTTGAAGGATTTTAAAGGCGAGAAGATAGTTGTCCTCTATTTCTATCCCAAGGCCATGACGCCTGGCTGTACGACCCAGGCTTGTGGGATTCGCGATAGCAAACGCAAACTGAATGGCAAGGGTATTGTCGTCCTAGGAGTCAGTCCCGACCTGCCAGCAAAACTGGCAAAATTTCGTGACAAAGAGGCCTTGAATTTCGAGCTGCTATCCGATCCGGATCATGGGCTCGCTGAGGCCTATGGCGCTTGGGGAATGAAGAAGCTCTACGGCAAAGATTACATGGGTCTCTTGCGTTCGACTTTTATCATTGGGACCGATGGCAAGATCAAGCATGTGATGCCCAAGGTGAATACCAAGACCCACCATGATGATGTGCTGGAGTGGATTAAGGCTCATCTTTGACGGAAAAAACTTGGCCGGGCTAGAGCATTTCTCCCGGCCATGGTCGTGGAATCAGGCACTTATCGGCGAGATCCTTCGTCGTTTCGCTCCTCAGGATAGTCTCTGGCGCTTTAGGCGCCAGAGACTAGTTATTTTGGATGAGGACGGGTCGCCAGATAAATGGCAACTGCGAGACCTATGGCTGCAACGATGAGCTTTACGGCAAGAATAGGAATGATGAAGAGCACAGTTGGGATCATAGAGATGGTCAGCATGCTGATGGCAATGATTTTAGTTCGCGGCCTTATCCCGCGGGTTTTGACCCAATCACGCAACGAGGGCCCGAACCAACGATGATTCATCAGCCAGTTATAGAAACTCGGCGAGCTTCGAGCAAAACAAAAAGCGGCTAAAAGTACAAAGGGAGTTGTGGGCATAACGGGCAGAAAAACCCCTATAAAACCTAGCAACAGAAAGAAGTAAGCGGAACCCAGGAAAGCATAGCGCAAGGGCCTGGAGGCGATTATTTTAATTTCATGACTGTAGTCAACAAATTCGCGATTATCCATAGGCCTCTTTACATTGACGGTCTTTCGCCTTGCTGGTAATGGATCTGCTGATTTTCAGTAGCCGCATCCTGGAGATGCTTCACAAAGAAGTCGGTGACTCGTCGGCCATAATCATAGCGCGTCGTCTCATGCTTCCAGCCATGACCTTCAAGCTCATAAATTTTTAACTGAGCCGAGCTGCCCTGTTTTTCGAGCAAAGCATGCAGCTGCTGCATCTGCTCTGGCGGCACGAGCTTGTCCTGAGCTCCATGAAACAGGGCTAGAGGTGTCTGGATGCGTCCAGCACGGAGCAAAGGCGAACGGGCCAGCATTTCATCCCGCGTGCAATCGCCGAGTGCCCAATTGAATTCTGCCCGCTTAAGCGTCGAGCATCGCTGCATGAGATCCGGCAAGTCCAGATAGGGGTGCACGGCTACAGCGGCTCGGATCAGTCGAGGAAATCGAATGAGGATATTGAGGACCGTCATGCCACCTGCCGCACCGCCCCAAAGCCCTACG
>JBGSRE010000214.1:0-3998 GCA_041737755.1 Oligoflexus sp. | reverse complement strand
AGTACACGTCGCCCGATCGGTGAAAGAAGTATTCAACGGGTGCCCCAAGACTCAAAAAAATCGCCATCTCTTTCGACGCGAATCCCAATGAAATTATGAGTATTCTGCAGAGTGGCGTCCATGGTTTTATTAAAAAGCCATTCACCAAGAAACGCTTCATGGACTGCATCGCCTACCATTCCACCGTTGATCTTGCTGGGAAACTTGCCTCTTCATTCGAGGTTGAGTCAAAGAATCGTCCCGTAAAAATTCTTTTTTGTGAGGATGACAATGACCTGCGGGAGATTATTGCCGCGGATTTGCAAGGTGTCGATGGATTCTCGCCTGAATTCGCTGCCAATGGCATAGAAGCCCTGACAAAAACGGAAAATCAAAGCTACGATGCTATCATTACGGACATTAGCATGCCCGGTATAGATGGAATGGAACTGATCACAAAACTTCGCCAATCATCTCGAAACAAACATGTTCCCATTTTTATCCTCTCGGCCGCTGCCGACGACAGAGTTTCCGATTTTGCTCGCGATAAGCTCGTAACCATCTTTTACAAACCTAATGATATGAAGTCGATCATAAAAGGCCTTAAAAATAAGGTATTTCCGAGTCGGATGATCGACACCTATCATTCCAGTCTGGTGGATTATTGGTATGAGGTGATCAATGAGATCTTCTCCTCTAACATTGGTGATTTCAATTTCGGCACTTTGGAGATCACAGATGCCGATACCTTCGAAGCTTATATTTCGACTTCAATCAGCATGGTAGGTTCAGCAATCAATGGACGAATTCAGCTCATTCTTGATCGACCCTTTTGTTTGGATTTCGTGAAAGAAATATTCAAAGAGAACTACCAAAGGGAAATCGTTAATATTAAAGAGTTTGTTGGGGAGTTGAGCAATCAGCTGGCGGGGCGAATGAAACTAAAGCTGGAAAAACATGGAGTAAAGCTACAGATCACCATACCCAGCACTCATTTTGGAGAAACTGAGGTCTGCCGTGACTTCAAGGACAGCAAGGTTCTCCTCTTGCATGCCCGTTCGACAAAGGGTTTCTGCAAATTGCTGCTGAGCTTGTCAAAGATCGGCGACGATGTCTTTGCTCATCAAGTCGATGGGGTTGTTCTCGATGGTGGCCTCTTCTTCTAGGAGATATCGCGTTTGAAGATTCTACTCTGCGATGATTCCAAAGCCGTCCATGCCATGATGAAGGTACAACTTGCCGATGGCGACTTCATTCTGGAAAGTGCCATGAATTCCGCGGAATTGGTTGCCAAATTTGAAAGTCTGGAAGATATCGATATCATTTTCTTGGACTGGGAAATGCCCCAAATTACTGGCCCACAGGTTCTAGTCTTCTTGCGTGCTTCCGGCAGTCGATTGCCCATCTTCATGTTGTCGGGCAAGAACACAGAATCACATATCAAGGAAGCCAATAAACTCGGGGCCTCAGGATACATAATGAAGCCATTCACTCAAGGGCTCATCATGGAGGCTATTGGAAGTCTTGGGACGAGAGGTTCTTCATAAAGGCTCTTGCCATTGCCCAGACCAGAGTAAGAAATTCAGGCCTCGCCTACGGCGTCGGCCACCGCAAAACGACCAAGCTCCCTGGCCTTCTTCAGTCTGCCTAAACGCAGTGAATGCCCGTGCCGTTTTGAGCTTAATTGGGAAGGCTTGGCGTAGGTCCCAGAGAAGCGAGCTGGAGTGTTTCACACCGCATTTGCTGGATTTGTTACCAGGAAGGGTCATCAAACACTCCAAATTTTATGCTGAGGCATGTGAGACGGCATAGGATAGAAGATCTCCACCTGGCATTGGGCTTGCAATTTAAAAAAGGAAAGCATCGAACGGAGCAATTTTTCATGGTGATTGTGAATCAGCCCCTGCTGCCGCTTTCCCCTGAGTTAAATTGTCCAGTAGCGGAGACATGCACAGGAGGTGGGACTTGGGCCAATCGATTAGCAGCTCACATTATTCCGAGCAGGATTTTACCGAATTCAACCGTCATTTGCGCAAAGAAACTGCAGTGCTGATGCAATGGTTTCGCAATGAGGTATTTGCACACCATCAAAAGCCGACGATAGGTTTGGAATTAGAAACATGGCTGGTGGATCAGAATTTTCAACCGATGCCACAAAATAGAAAATTTCTCGATCTGCTGGCCGATCCCTTGGTCGTTCCAGAACTCTCCAAGTACAATGCTGAGCTGAACGCTGAACCTCAAGTCATGGGACCTTTCAGTCTCTCTTCTTTATCCTCGCAGCTGAAGCAGACCTGGCAGCGGATGCAGAAGACCATGCAGGAGTTGGATGGACACATGATGATGGTTGGTATCCTGCCTACCCTTCGTGATTCCATGCTTTCGCTGGATATGCTTTCGGATATGGATCGTTACCGAGCGCTGAACGAGCAGGTTTTTCGCATTCGCAAGGGGCAACCCATCCAGCTTAAAATTCAAGGCAATGAAACGCTGGAAAGCACCCATCTGGACATCATGCTGGAAGCTGCCACCACTTCTTTTCAGGTTCATATCAAACCCGCCTATGAAAAGATCAATGAGACCTTTAATGCGGCTATGCTCGTGTCTTCGGCTGCGGTGGCTCTTTCAGCCAATTCCCCTTATCTGTTCGGTGCCGATCTTTGGGATGAAACTCGCATTCCTCTTTTTGAGCAGGCTGTGCGCATGCCGGGCTATGCTTGGCTAGATGGAAGTCGCCAGGAACGAGTTACCTTTGGTCATGACTATATTAGAGAGAGTCTCTTTGAAATCTTTCTCGATAATCTGGACGGCTTTCCAGCACTTTTGCCCGTTGTGTCGGATGATCCTGCGGAATGGTTGAACCATGTTCGCATGCAAAACGGTACTATTTGGCGTTGGAATCGTCCGGTCATTGGCTTGGACAAAACGGGACAGGCGCATCTTCGTGTCGAGCATCGAGTCATGGGGGCTGGTCCAACGATGGATGATATGGTAGCGAATCTCGCCTTTGTAACCGGTGTCTGTCACGATTTGGCCTATCAGGAGACGCCGCCGCAGGAACTCCTGCCTTTCGCGAATGTGCGGACGAATTTTTACGAAGGCGCCAAATATGGCTTAAGAGCCACAATACAATGGCAGGGACAGCAGCGCAGTATGTGCGATGTGCTGCTCCAGGACCTTCTGCCTCGCGCCATCCGAGGACTGCGGGCCTTGCAAGTGACCGAGGATGAAATTGCTTTCTATATGGATGATATTTTAAAGAATCGCACGATATCAGGACAAAATGGTGCCAGCTGGCAGCGAGGCTTTATTGGCAAATATGGCAAGGACTTTGCGGCGATGAGTCGGGTCTATTTCGAGAATCAAGAGGATGGCAAGCCCGTGCATACTTGGAAAATCTGAAGAATGTCTCTTTATATCTTTGCAAAGTGCCCTATGATAGGCAGCGGTGGAATGCCCGCCCTCATTGAGTAAAGGGACATGTTGATGCAAATTCAGAATAATACTCACAGCGTGCTGATGGGATACATCCTATGGATCTTTGGATTCACAGGCTCCCATCGCTTCTATTACGGCAAGCAGGTCACTGGGGTCATTTGGTTTTGTACGCTGGGATTGCTTGGTGTGGGCTGGCTTATTGATGCTTTTCTGATTCCCTCTATGGATCGGAAGGCGGATCGGAAGTATCAAGAAGGACCTGTGGATTATAACTTGGAATGGATTCTTTTAACTTTTCTTGGAATCTTCGGAGTCCATCGCTTTGTGATGGGCAAGTGGATTTCAGGACTCATTTATCTGCTGACAGGCGGATTACTCCTCATCGGCGTGCTCTATGATTTCTTCACTCTGAACGGTCAGATTGATGAGATCAATCGCCAGACCCACCCATCCCGATAGTGCCATTGTTCTCGGCTTTGAGGCGCGGTTGACCTCAGAGACTTCGCCTAGGCGGCACGACCGTGTTGCCAAAGAAAAGACCTGCAACGATGGAGACGGCTATGATCACCACAGTAAACACG
>JBGSRE010000192.1:0-13911 GCA_041737755.1 Oligoflexus sp. | reverse complement strand
GGGGACAGCTCGCTTGCTTGACCAACTTGTGCATGGCGTTGAGCTTATCGAATTTCCATGCTACCTGCTTGCGGAGCCCTTGTAAAAGGCTATCCAGGTCCTTTGATTCCTGGCTCGTGGTCACATAGGATTCCCAGTCATCAAAGGCACGACCTTCATCAGGCAAATCGGTCAGCCGCCATGCCTGCTCGCGATAGAGAAAGTCCATCGTCGTGCGAATGATTTCCGGTTCCAAATCTGTTTGCACAGCCAGACGCTGCAATAGCTCTCCCTCTCGAAAGCCACTTCTTTGCTGAAAAAGATTTTCCAAGATGCCATAGACCTTGATGAGGTCAAGGTCCGCTGGATAACTCTTTTCTATCATAAATTTTTGAATGAAATAATCCCGCGGCCCATAATGGAGATGACAAAGTGCGAGGTCCCCATCCCGACCTGCACGGCCGATTTCTTGGGTATAGGACTCGAGCGAACATGGCATGTTTGCATGATAGACGAAGCGAATGGAAGGCAGGTTGATACCCATTCCAAAAGCTTTGGTAGCAACCATAATCTTGCTTTTTTGAAGGCCAAAGGCTTCTTGGGCTCGCTGCCGATCGTTACCATGCATTCCGCCATGATAAAGCCCGACCGGTATTTTTTCTTCGCGCAGAAGCCGAAAAATTTCTTCGGCAGATTTGCGGGTCGCGGTATAAACAATACCCTGACCTTGGCTGTTTTTCAGACCCAGGACCGTACGCTTTTTCTGAGCATCGACACTTTCATGGCGGTGTACGACCAGATCCAAATTCTCCCTCGGAGCGGCACGCAGAATCTGCTTGGGGCTTCGCATGCCTAGAATCTTTATGATCTCCTGTCGCTCATCGGCAGTAACTGTCGCTGTCAAAGCCATCCGCGGTGCAGGCCCCAAATCATCGAGATAGGTACCGAGGCGTCGATACTCGGCACGAAAACCCATTCCCCATTGGTGAACACAATGGGCTTCGTCGACCGCTATCAAGGCCAAGGGAAGATCGCGCAAAAGCTCACGAAACCCAGGCAAAGCCAGTCTTTCCGGCGAGACATAAAGAACTTTCAATCGCTGAGCTAAGATGTCCTCTCGGGCTTGCCTTTTCTCTTCGCCAGACATCATGCTGTCGAATGACAAGCACGGAATGGACAGCTCTTGAAGCTGACGCTGCTGGTCGCGCATCAATGCAATCAATGGCGACACGACCAATACGAGCCCTGGGGAGAGAAGCGCTGGAATGATGTAACAAAAGCTTTTACCGCCACCAGTCGGAACCACGACAAAACTATCATGACCGCGCAAAGCTTCAGTGACAGCCTCTATTTGATAATCGTAAAGACTTGGGACGCCGAGTCGTCTGGCCATTTGTTCAAAGAGTGGCCGACCAGGAAAGGCGATCCCTGCTTCTGGAATGTTTTCATGCATGCGGTTTCCTGAGGAGACCTTCTAGGCCCTGGCAATCTTTGCTTTCCAAGTCCGGGTATACCTTGTAACAGAGAGCTGCTATTTTTGCATAAGTTTGTGCAATTGGCGATAAGGATAAGGACTTGAGTCTCTTCATACAAAAGTATGGCGGCACTTCTGTTGGCTCGCTGGAGCGTATCCGCAGTATAGCGGAGCATATCGCAACCACTTACATCCAGGGACATCGACTGGTAGTGGTCGTGAGTGCCATGGGTCAGCAAACGGACGAGCTGCTTGAAATGGCTTTGGCGCTGAACCCAGATCCCCCGCAACGGGAAGTGGATATGCTGCTTTCGGTTGGCGAACGCATCAGTATGTCTTTGCTGGCAATCGCTCTGAGTGATCTCAAGGTCCCGACTATTTCCCTCACAGGTTCTCAGAGTGGCATCCTCACCGACAACACGCATGGCAATGCCCGAATTCAAAGAATTCTCGGCGACCGTATTCGTCACGCTTTGGATGCTGGCAAACTCGTAATCGTTGCTGGCTTTCAAGGAATGTCGGAATCCGCAAAGGAGATTACCACCCTAGGCCGCGGTGGATCCGATCTTACCGCGATAGCTCTGGCACATGTATTGAAAGCCGACCGATGCCAGATCTATAAGGATGTGGACGGCGTGTGCTCGGCTGATCCGAGGCTGGTGCCTGCCGCGAAAGTCATGCCGTCAATGAGTTGGGATACTCTCAGCCATCTGACTTGGTATGGCTCGGGGGTGGTTCATAATCGGGGCGTGCATCTCGCCAAAAAATATAAAATTCCACTCGAAATACGTTCGAGTTTCAATCTGGAAACACCAGGAACCCTGGTAGGGGGAAGTCAGACTGTGGAAAAAGCTATCGTTCATGCTGTCACTCATAGAAAGGACCTGACCTGGATCAGTCTCTCAGGTTGCAAAGCCGAGGCCATCAGCTCCATCTTGAGTTATCTCTTCACACTGGGCGAGCATCCACTCTATGCACAGCAGCAGCAGAATGAGCAAGGAGTAACAGTTGAACTTGTGATCGGCAGCAAGTTCAAAGACAAACTCGCGGCTTATGTCAGTAAAGAAATTTCTGCTGCGAAAATTTCCGAACGAGGTCAATGTCTGGCCTGTATCAGTTTAATTGGCGATGGCTTTTGGCAGGAACCTGAACTGCTCGGCCGCATGATCCAGAGTTTGGGTCAAGAACCACTCCTTTTTGATTGCAAAAATGCTGTCGCTAACCTTATGATTCCAGAGGCTAATCTTGAAGCAGCCCTGCAATCACTGCATCGCGACTTGATAGAATCCACGGTCAATTAATCGATCGGAGCCGAAACCCCAATAAATAGTCCTGGATTATTGGAAGCATGCAGACGAAGAAAACTGAAGCCAAGTTCCGGCTGTAACCCATCACGTCGCCAAATGGCTGCAACGCTGAGTCGGAAATAGAGGCCAATCCCATCCGAAATCCGATCATTGAGGACCTGTGATTTGTTCAGATTGCCAGGTAAGGTCAAGGTTGCATTGCTGATCCCCAGGTCACCATCTAAGCGCAAAGCCACCAGCTCATAAGGAGCCATGAGTTGGCTCAAACCTATACTCCCACCAGCAGTTGTTACAGAGACACTGACGGAACCGCCTCCGCCCCCTAAGTTATCAGATGCCTTGCCTGATCCAGTTACGTAATGCAAACGACCTGTAAGAAACAAATCTCGATAGAGTAGCCAGTAAATGCCGCCATGGAGACTCGTTCCAACGAAGCTATCCCCAATACCCATGTTCACGCCGCCCAGTCCAACGCCCCAGGAAAGTTCAGGTAAGGGCGTGATGACGCGAAAATATTTGCTTGGATCCTGAGCCTTTTCATCGTCTATCACTTCCATTTCATAGGAACGATAGAGATTGCCCCACTTCTGCAATATTTTTACGACCCGGCTGCGATTGCGAATTTCGACAACCTCTCCCACAGCAGCGAGTTGCCCATCACCCGAGAAGACCCCAACCTTATCACCTACAGTGAGGCGTTTGGTTTGAATCTCGCAGAGAATCTGCTGTTTATCACATTTGAAAGGCATAGCGGCTGCATTTGCCGCGAGACAAAGCGTCAGGAGACTGCTGATCCATATTCTGCGCATGACAGGAATACCCTCCACCAGATTTGAGGTCCTCGACGCGCTGCACGTTAAGGATGACCAACCAAGCTCAAATAATTATTTTACCAGATCCGGACCATTTTCCGCCATGAGCTGGGCTAAACGCTGTCGAACTTCAGCATCCATTTCCAGAATGTCAAATTCATCATGAAGTGTGCCGGCAAAGACCTGCATGGCTTTGTTATAGGCGACACGAACCGCCCCTTGGGGAAGCCGGCGCAGAATATCGACGATGCGAAGCCATTCCGGATCGCCTTGGAAGATCTTCGGGTCGATTTTCATCAAATAAAGCAGAGAAGCTTCATGGCCATCAGCTTTGAGGGGGGGTTCGACGACAATGATGGGCTCGATTTGATCGGCCAGCTCAGGTCTTCCAAGTCCCTTGGATGCTATTCTTTGAGCCTGCTTAGAAACAGCTAAAGTTTGATCCACTGAACGGGTAAGACCAAAATATCCATCCGCATCCGACGGAAAGCGCATGATACCTTGGCTATCAAAGGTCTGCACCAGGACGGTAATACGGGGAACCTTCAAATTTAACATGGAACTTCCTATTTACCGAGCTCATCCAAGATCAAGCCGGATATCTTTTGAATGGTTTCCAAAGTTCCAACATGCTGGGTGGCGATAGCTTCAATATCAACCAAGCCGTTGGGGTTGAGTTCTTGCTTTAAAACTTCAAGAGCAATGGCCTCTTCGTGATCCCTCTTGTTGTATTGAATCACTCGAGGCAAAGCCGAAAAATTAATACCCTCTTGGGTGAGAAGTTCCTTGGTATGCTGCCAGGAATCGATATTTTCCTGCAGAGCACTCAAGCAACTGTCCACCACAAACACCATGCCGTCGATCCCTTTCAGAAGGACCATATTGAAGGTCGGATAGAGGCCGTGCTCAGGCATGGTATAAACATGGAGCTTGACGTGAAAATCTTTCAATTGTCCCAGAGAGAGAGGAATGAATTCATAAGGCGAGAAATCGTCCGCAATGAACTCTGCAGGTTCCCTTGTCAGCCGTATGGAGCTTCGTCGATAAATGGAGCGTAGATTGGCTGTTTTGCCCGCTCCTGGGGCTCCAAGGTATAGGACTTTGCAATGAATTTCGCGTGTCTCAAAATTTGCATAGGCCATCGTTTGGATCCCATTGAGTGGTCAAGGCCCCAGACTTACTGGAGCTCGATCTGTTCAATTGTACCACCAAAACGTGAAATCACCTCACGCGTCATCGGGTGATCTTCAAGCCGATGCTTGAGGTCCTCGCGGGCGACTTCTCTTTCGCGGTTTTTGGCTTCGAGTAAAGTTTCCCCGAGCGGGTTGGCGAAGGATTCCTGAACCGACCTTTGGCCGCTGCTTTCGCCTTTGGGAATGACTTCCAATTGGCCTTCAAATCCAAAGAGCAAGATGAACTGTTCCAGAAGTCGCTTGCGTACCTCCTGTTGAAGGAGTTTACCGCCCGCCATACTCTGGGGTTCCACTGCCAATTGGATTCTTTGCCTCGTGTATTCCATCACATACGCTTCTTCCAAAACCCTTCCCTGCAAGGGCTTTTGCTTTTTCCACTCATCCACAAATTCCCGCCAAGTCGCTGGGAATATGATCTTTTTATTAGGAGCAGGCTTATCTTCGGCTGACGGAGTGGCCAGAAGTTCTTGCAAAACTGTATTGGCTTTGGCGTCCACGGCTGAAGCAGCTGCCCTCATCCTCTGCAAAGGGCTGAGGGGAGGCGCTGCCTCAGAACCAGGAGCGGCCTTTTGACGAAGAGTAGGCGGCGGAGCCGAGCCGAGGTCCGGCTGCACGGCCGCTTCTGCATGCAATGCCAAATGCTCATCAAGATCCTGCCTATCACGAGTCGGTGTTGCTATCGAGGCAACTGATTCACTCTTCCGCATGCTTTGCGGGGTCGATGGCTGCGCTCTTGTTTCCATGCTCTGGACAGGATCGGCTATCGATTGAAATGCTGGTTTGGGAACTGTGTGGACCCCTGCTAGCGATTCCAGCAGTGAGTTTTGAGGAGCAGGCGGCTTGGCCTGGGGAAACGCATGCTGTTGACTGGATTTTTCCGCCATATCCGTCTGGCGCACCACAGGCTCGTTCATCGGTGTAGGTGGCTGTATGGGAGTCGGGCTCGACAGATTCGTTGATGATTTTTGAAGCGAGGGCTGCATCGGCACCGGTTCCTGCATGGAAACCACTGACTGTGCCTGCTGCTCAGGTAATTCCGTCATGCGCACCGAATGCTGGATCGATGGCTGCCCGCCTAGCAACGAATTTGATTCAGCCATTCGTAAAAGGTTTTGCATCATGGGCGGCGACGGCTGTATCGGAGCTGACTCATGATCACGCGTAGGATTCGGCGGAGCGCTTGCTCTCGCTGGAGGCGGCGCATCACTCGACCATGGGTTTGAGAGCGAGGCGCCCGTTCTCGGCACTGGATTTTGATGCTGGGTCGGCTGAGCTGGATTCTGCGCCGGCGGCTGAGATATTGGCTTTGCCGCGCTTTGCTGAGGTGCAGTGGTTTTCCATCGATCCCGCAAATTCATGGTGGGAGCTGACTCCGTGGGAGCTTGCGCAACAGGACCGCGAACCACCGGCTGGGAAGTTTGACCCGACAATATACCCATCATGGATTGCAAGTCGGGCAAGCCCGGATCGAAACACCATTCTAGGCAATAATTTTCGAGCACAAAGCGATCGAGATCGGCATGCCGCAGATCATCGAGACATTTGGCAAGTTGGCGAAAGAGACGATTCAGATCCATAGGCGCAGCTTTACTTGCGAGATCCAAAAGGGTTTGCTGCTCGCGATCTTCCAATTCCAAGATTTGAAGATCGATCGCCTGTCCTTTCAAATCTTTTAAAATAAAGGCATTTCGACAAGCCTTGGCGGTTTCCTCGGCCAAGCCGCTCATAGACAAACCTTCCTGATCCCAGCGGGCAATAACTTCCAGAATCTGCGCGGCATCTTTGCGAAGAAGACCCTCCAGCAATTCCAGGACGGGTAAGGATTGGCTCCCGCCCACCATGTGCTTCAGACCTTCCAAGCTCACCTGCCCACCACCCACAGCGATCGCCTGATCCAACATGGTCAGAGCATCTCGCAAGGATCCACGACCCTCGCGCGCCACCAGAGCAATAGCCGCCTCTTCAAAAGCAATTTGCTCCGCATGCAATATAGTACGGATACGTTCGGCGATGATTGGTCGGCTGATCTTCTGCAAATGAAAGGTTTGACAACGACTTTGAATCGTCTCGGGTACCTTGTGGAGTTCGGTCGTCGCGAAGATAAAGATCACATGCTTGGGCGGCTCCTCCAATGTTTTCAGCAAAGCATTGAAGGCACTGATCGACAGCATATGAACTTCGTCGATAATATAGATTTTATAGGTGGACCGCTGCGGCACATAGCCGAGAGTTTCCTGCAAAGCACGGACGTCATCGACACCGGTATTGGATGCACCATCGATTTCCAGAACATCTTCATGATTGCCCATGGAAATCGCCAGACAACTGCCGCATTCATCACAGGGTTCCGGCGTGGGCCCCTGCTCACAGTTGAGAGCTTTAGCATAAATACGAGCGGAAGTAGTTTTCCCAACTCCGCGAACACCCGTAAAAATAACGCTATGTGGTTCTCGACGCAGCCGAATGGCATTGGTCAGAGCGAGGGTCGTAGCTTCCTGACCTACCATGTCCGAAAAACGACGGGGACGATATTTGCGGGCTAACGACATATAGGACACGGGGAACTCCCTCGGCAGAAGAAAAGTCGAATCTCATGTTTCGCCGATTGGGAGATGAAGAACAAGATGCAAAAAAGCGCACCGTGATAGCTGGATGGCCCGAACACCTACTTACACCCGCTACCGTTGCTACCTTCCGGTCCTGGCGGGGTTCACGGGGCAGTACCATCCGGAATCCAGCTATCACGCTGCGCTCTTTGGAAGCTTTCAAATCCGCTTCCTTGGATTCGACGCATCCCCTCCTGTTCTTATCGAACTGGGATGAATCCTGTTGTGCCACTTATTTAACAACTTTGCAGCTGAAAATGAGTGGCGGAGAGAGAGGGATTCGAACCCTCGTTAGTGTTACCTAAACACGCTTTCCAGGCGTGCGCCTTCAACCACTCGGCCACCTCTCCAATCGTCAGTCCCTCGCATCAGCGAAGTGACGGAGAAGCTAATGATTTTGCTGAGTGAAGTCAAGGCGATTTTCCTGGATCCTTTAAAATCAGAACTTCCGAACAGCCCGGTAAAAAAGGTCTTGAAGGAACATCGCGCGTGAATTGCCAACTCACAGAGCCTTACAGGCGGATACATGCACGAGGGGAAGCCCCAACCAATGCTCTGAAATCCTCAAAGCGGCCGTTAAAAAGGCCAAAAAAAATCCCGGGCTTTGACCGGGATTCTTGACTGAAGACTCAGACTACTACTTGGTCTTTTTTGCCTTCTTATCAGCCTTTTCAGGAAGGGTGAGAGCTTCCTGCAAGATACGTTTCTGCTCTTTCTCATGCACTTTGGTATAGCCTTCTGCAGTCGTACCCGCATCGCGCCGACCGCAATAGATCAGGTCCTGTTCCTCGTTGCAAAGAGCTTCGAGCCGATGCCGGATGAACGTCCAGGCACCCATATTGGCAGGCTCTTCCTGGACCCATAAGACATCCTTAGCTTCCGTATAGGTCGCCATGATTTTCTTCAGCTGCTCTTCAGGGAAAGGGTAAAGTTGTTCGATACGAACCAAAGCCACTTGCTCGGTAACGCCCATTTCCTGTCGCTCTTTATCCAATTCAAAATAAATTTTTCCAGTACAGTAAACCACCCGGCGAACTTTTGCCTTGGTCTTTTGAGAAGGATCATCGAGCACTTCCACAAAGCGGCCATCGGTAAATTCCTTGGTTTTTGAAACCATCGCAGGATGTCTCAGCAAACTCTTTGGAGTCATAATCACCAATGGTTTACGGAAAGGTCGAAAGAGCTGACGGCGTAGCATGTGGAACAATTGGGCGGGACTAGTCAGATTCGCCACCTGAATATTGTTGTCACCACAAAGTTGCAGGAATCGTTCGGGACGAGCACTGGAATGCTCAGGACCCATTCCTTCGTAACCATGAGGCAAGAGCAAGACTAAGCCACAGGCCTGCTTCCACTTGGCTTCCGAAGCAGCCAGGAACTGATCGATAATGATTTGAGCACCGTTACCGAAGTCACCAAACTGAGCTTCCCAAAGGACCAGCGCTTCACGATCGGCCACGGAATAGCCAAATTCAAAGCCCATAACACCCTGTTCCGAAAGCGGACTGTTGATCACTTCCACTTCTGCCTGGTCCTTGCCCAACTGATTGAGCAGTGCCAAGGGCGCGCCTGTTTCAAAGTCTCGGATCACGGCATGACGATGCGAAAATGTACCACGCTTGCAATCCTGACCTGACAAACGCACGTGTTTGCCTTCCAAGGCAAGGCTGCCATACGCCAGGAATTCTGCCAAACCCCAATCGATACTGCCTTCACCCTCGACCATATCCTGACGGGATTTGAGCAGACGTTCGATCTTCGGATTCGGTTTAAATCCAGCAGGAACCTTCGTCGCATTGGCGACGATATCTTTTACTAAAGCTGCTTTGATTCCAGTCTCGACTGGGAGAAACAGTTCCTCTTGCGTAGCCTTCACATGCTTGGTGCTGTTTTCTAACTCGCGAGGGACGGTTGGCAAAATCTTGACCTGTCCGGCACGAACCTTCTCCATTCCAGCCTGTAGCATAGCGCGGAAATTCTTCGCTTCAGCAGCAACCGCTTCAGCAGTCATCACGCCTTCATTGACCAGCTTTTCGCCAAACTGAGTAAGGACAGTCGGCAAACTACGAATTGTTTGATACATCACCGGCTGAGTAAAGCTGGGCTCATCGGTTTCATTATGACCATGACGACGATAGCCGATCAGATCAATGACGACATCTTTTTTGAATTTCTGGCGATAGGCAGTGGCGAGACGAGCCGCCCAGACAACTACTTCGGGATCATCGGCGTTCACATGGAATACAGGAGCTCGAACGATTTTGGCGATATCGGAGGAATAACGGCAGGAACGGCCATCTTCTGGATCGGTGGTAAAGCCCACTTGGTTATTCGAAATAATGTGAACCGTTCCACCCGTTTTATAGGACGCCAGCTCCGACAGATTGAGAGTTTCCGCGACCAGTCCTTGACCGATAAAGGACGCATCCCCGTGAATCAAGAGCGGCATGACCCGGGAACTGGTTTTATCGCCGAGCATACGCTGCCGCGCCCTGGTGAAACCTTCCACCACCGCGTTAACCGCTTCCAAATGGGAAGGGTTCGGTGAAAGATAAGCCCGAACTTTATCACCACTCATGGTTTCAATCACCGAGACATAACCCTTGTGGTACTTGACGTCACCGTCGATTCCATAGGTTTCAATCTCGCTGCCTTCGAATTCTTTGATCATCAGTTCATAGGGTTTGCCCATGAAGTTGGCCAGAACATTGAGACGACCTCGATGAGCCATACCCAAGGCGATTTCTTCCACATTGGACTTCGCCGCTTCGTCGGCAACGACTTCCAGCAGAACCATCATAGTATCCAAGCCTTCAATCGAAAAACGCTTTTGACCGAGATAACGGTCTTGAAGGAATTTTTCGAAGCCTTCAGTTTGGGTCAGCTTTTTAAGAATACGGATCTTGGTCTCGTTATCGATAGCGGGGCGATTGCGACAGGCTTCCATCTGCTGCTGCAGCCATTCCACTGCTTCATTATCTGTGGTATCACGAAAATCAGCACCAAAGGTTCTGGTATAGGTATCCTGCAAGAGCGAACGCACTTCACCGAAGCTGACCGGCCCCTTGACAGGAAGAGTAGCCGGGTGAAATTTCTGGCTATCACTGACATCGCTTAAACCAGCTTTAGCAGGCAGCAAATCAATAGCCAATGCGGGCTTCGCTGCTAAAGGATTCAGATGCGCGGAAAGGTGACCCAGACGTCGGAACAGGTTGATATAATCCTGAACCCGAGCTTCTGTATCATCCTTCTGACTAGCTATCCCCTTCGAACCAGACGCTGCAAATTCATAGCCTTCAAAGAACAATTTCCAGGAAGGATCTACCGCCTCTGGATTATTTTTATATTCCTTATAAAGGCTCTCCAGGAAGGCTGCGTTTGCACCATTCGCATAGGTGAACTTCCCGCCGTCGATGACAGCTTTCATCTTTTGAATCCTTCTCCAATGAATGACCCGTTAACTATGTAAAGATCTTTTGTCCACAGCCAGAGCCGCTTCTTTTATCACCTCAGCCAGAGTCGGGTGGGCGTGAACCGAACGGGCCACGTCTTCGGCACTGGCTGAATATTCAAAGGCAATCGCCAGCTCCCCAATCAATTCAGAGGCGCTAGCCCCGACGATATGAGCGCCAAGCAATCGATCCGTTTTTTTATCGGCAATCAACTTCACAAAGCCTTCCGTTTCACCCATCGCCATGGCTCGGCCATTGGGCGCGAAAGGAAACTTGCCGATATTGACTTCAATTCCTTGCGCCTGAGCATCCTGTTCACTGATGCCAATAGCAGCCACTTCCGGCCAAGTATAGACGACATTTGGAATCGCTCCGTAATTCACATGTCCTGGCTTTCCGGCAATCAATTCCGCGCAAGCAACGCCCTCTTCCTCTGCCTTGTGAGCCAGCATGGGCCCATCAATCACATCGCCGATCGCATAAACGCCTGGGACCGAGGTTGCGTAATGGGAGTCGGTTTTGATTTTGCCGTTTTTCTCTGGGACCAGACCGATATTTTCCAAACCCAGGCCTTTGGTGAAGGCCTTTCGACCGACAGCTACGAGAACTTTATCGCAATCGATTTTGACGGTTTCTCCAGCTTTGTCAGCCAAAACCGTGAGCTTTTTGCCACTTTTCTTCAGCTCCATAAAGCGCGTTTGCTCATAGAACTCCATACCTTCAGCGCCCAGCACCCTTCTCATAGTCCGGATCACGTCTTTATCCATCATCGGTAGTATCGAATCGGCGGCTTCGATCACGGTGACTTTTGCACCCAAACGAGCCCAAACACTGCCCATTTCCAAGCCGATGACTCCACCACCGATCACCACGAGATGCTCAGGAACTGCGTCCAGAGCCAGCGCTCCGGTTGAACTAAGGACTTGTTTTTCGTCAAAGGGAGCCATAGGCAATTCGATTGGTACGGATCCTGTGGCAATAATGGTCGACTTGGTTTGCAAAGTTTGCTCGACCCCATCAGTCCCCACAAACTTGATATTGCCCTTGTCAATGAAGCTGCCGTAGCCTTTAAAATAAGTGATCTTATTTTTTTTCATCAGAAACTCAACACCAGTGGTGAGTTTCTTGACGATCGAGTCCTTACGTTTCATCATGATGCCCAGGTCAAAGCCGACTTTGTCGACGACAACACCATGATCTTTGAATTTATGTTTTGTCTGATAATACGCTTCACTTGATTGCAGCAAGGCTTTGCTTGGAATACAGCCCACATTCAAGCAGGTTCCGCCCAATGCACCACGGCTTTCAATCACCGCCGATTTCAAACCCAATTGAGCTGCGCGAATCGCTGCCACGTAGCCTGCGACTCCACCGCCGATGACAATCACATCAAAATTAGTTTCGGTCATATTCCTTACACTCCAAGCAGCAGACGCGCTGGGTCTTCTATATTTTCTTTGATCTTGACCAGAAAGCCGACCGCCTCCTTGCCATCGACGATTCGATGATCGTAGGACATCGCCAGATACATCATGGGTCGAATAACGATTTGACCATTGACGACCACCGCTCGATCTTCGATTTTATGCATCCCTAGGATCGCACTTTGGGGAGGATTCAGAATCGGAGTCGATAGAAGACTGCCGAAAGTTCCGCCATTAGAAATAGTGAATGTTCCCCCGGCGAGATCATCGAGAGAGATTTTGCCATCACGTCCCCGCTTCGCATATTCGGCGATAGCAGCTTCGATTTGAGCAAAACTCATTCGGTCGACATTCCGCACAACAGGCACCATCAAGCCTCGTTCTGTCGACACAGCGACACCGATATCGTAATAGTCGTGGTACACGATATCCGTACCATCAACATAACCATTAATAGCTGGGAATCTTTTAAGAGCTTCGACCGCAGCCTTAATAAAGAAGCTCATAAAACCAAGACCCACTCCATGAGAATCCTTGAAGGGGTCTTTATATTTTTTACGGAGATCCATGATCGCGCTCATATCGACTTCATTGAAAGTCGTGAGCATGGCCGCGTTATGCTGTGCTTCGACCAGACGCTCTGCGATCCTTTGACGCAGACGACTCATCTTTTCCCGTCGCTCCAAACGCTCTCCACTTGGAACGGGAACAGTCATGGCTGCAGGAGCAATTTTGGCTGCCGGGGTGGGTGCTGTCACCTGTTTGGGACTTTCCAAATGCTGTACCATATCGTCCTTGGTCACTCGACCACCACGGCCACTGCCTGCGATCTCGGCAGTATCAACCTGATGTTCAGCCGCCATGCGCGCTACGGCAGGGCTTTGCGGCCTCACATCACCACTAGGCGCGGCTTTTGCCGTAGGAATAGGCGGAGGCATTGCTGGAGATGTTGATTTGCTTGGTACTGCAGGGGTCGCGGCACTGGCTGCTGGCTGCTTGGCAGAGGTATCAATCGATGCGAGGAGTTCCCCAACAGCGATCGTTTCGCCCTCGTTCTTACTGATCGTCAGAGTGCCATCCGCTTCGGCGACGATTTCAACAGTGGCCTTGTCTGTTTCGACTTCCACCAAAACATCGTCACGCTTGACGAATTCGCCGGTCTTTTTGCGCCATTTATAGACCTGTCCCTCTTGGACGGATTCTCCTACGACCGGAAAACGGACCTCAAATGCCATATCGTCTCCCTACATGCTTGGGTATTGCGGCAGTTTTAGCCAGGGCTGTGCTGATGACTTCAAGAGGCCCTGCCAGCAGAATGAAATAGCAACTAAAAGCCAAACAAAAAAGCCAAAACAGACAGACACGCCCGGTTTCTATTTTACCTCTTGGCGATCCAAGTTGAATCGGCAGTTCTTGCCTCAAGTAGACTGTGGCAGTCCTTAAAGGCTGCCACTTGTACGCTCACTATCTTAAATAATTTGCCTTGGAAATAAAGCCGTTAAGAATGAAAATCCTTTGGCAGACTTAACTAGTCTCTGGCGCCTAAAGCGCCAGAGACTATCCTGAGGAGTGAAACGACGAAGGATCTCGCCGATAAGTACCTGATTCCACGAGATCCTTCGCTTCGCTCAGGATAGTCCCTGCGCGAAATTTTCAATTTCGCG
>JBGSRE010000651.1:0-3464 GCA_041737755.1 Oligoflexus sp. | reverse complement strand
CCTATAGCGGCATCCAATCATTAGCCGATCAGACGATTGGAATACTGCAAGACTATACCTATCCCGAACCGCTCCGTAGCTTTCTTAAGGATCCCATCAATGAAAAAAAGCAGATCACCTTGGCGAGTGATCGTGGCACGGAAAGGCAGATTAAGATGCTCGCTTCTAAGCGGGTATCCTTAGTTCCAGCGCAGCGGATGGTGTTTTGGTATAAAGCTTACGGTGAGAAGGCAGGTTCTCTTTTTAGGGAAGTTGGGACTCTAGCAGCGTCCAAAGGAGCGAATGATTTTTTCATGGGAATCGCCACGCAGAAGCAGCCATTGGCGAAAGATTTAAAGAAGTGGATTGATCAGGGCGTCGAGGAGTTGAACAAAAGTGGTGAATTCCAGAAAATTATCAAGGCATATGGAGTTCCCGCCCAGACTTAGTGATGGATTCACACTCTTTAACTGGCGTTGCTTTGGGCTTGGGTGATCTCTTGATAAATCAAAGACACCGAAGGCAAGACCAAGCGAATCGTAAACTGATAGAGTTCTCTTTCAGCGTCGATAGGATCGCCTATCAGAACGGTCGCTGAACCACCTTCCGCTTCCAGGAATTGTCTGACAGCGGCTAAACCCACGCCCCTGCCAGAAATTGCCGAGACCGTGTCGGAAGTGGAGAAGCCCGTTTCAAATACTTCAGCCGAGATTTCTTGAGCGGATGCTTGGGGCGATAGCCTACTCATCAAACTGCCTTTTGCCCTTATCTTACCGATCGCGAGGCCTTGGCCGTCGTCTTTCATTTCAATTATAATCCCATTGTCGATTTCATAAGCTTTCAATTGAATCGTTCCAAAGGGTTTTTTGCCTTTTTCCATTCTTATTTTTGGGGGCTCAATCCCATGATCCAGGGCATTGCGTAAGAGGTGAATGAAGGCATTTTTTAACGCCATCTCCTGGCTATAGGTGATGAGTGACTCCTCGATGTTGTACTCGACCACTGGCGGTTCACGTCCCAAATCTTTGGCGATCTTTTCTGCCTGACCCATGATCTCAGAGAGGATGGAGGGCAAAGACATAAAGATCATGTTCGTCAGCTCATCACGGTACTTGTGGATGATTTCCTTCAAATCGAAAGGGATTTCATGGCGATCGGCGAGATGACGTAAAAGATGGACGTTTTCCTGCAAGAAATCCCGATCGACAGCGACCTTGGTGAGATCGTCTTTGCGCCCTAAGATGTCTCGGTTGGCCTTTTCGTATTGGCGGTAAACAGCTTGAGCGAGTTCAAACTCGGTAACGACTCTGGCCGTATCCATAGCCATCTGCTCTTTGAGAAGAGCCGAATAATAGCTCTCGATCTTGTGAAACTCATTAGCCAAATCCTTTAATTGCAAAGTACGTGCAGCACCTTTGATGGTATGGGTGTTGACGAAGAGTATTTTAGTCGTATCCATATTCAAAAGCCCGGAATGCACGAGTCGGGCATTTTCCTCAATAAGCTGATTGGCTGAGCTGAAGAATTGAATGGATTTTTTGGCTCCTGCTTCTACCAGTTGCCGGATCATTTCAAATTCGAAGTTTTTTGCCTGCAGCTCTTTTTCAACATTGACTTCCTTGCTGATGTCAAGCAGCGTGACGAGCACCCGTTCCACTTCATCATGGTCATTCAACTCTTTGTTCCAGGTCAAGCGAAGGACTTTTTCCTGGGACTGAAAGCGGTAGGTGAGTTGCAGAGGAAGTTTATCGATATTGATTTCAAAATTGAGGCTTGACTCCCCGATAATTGTTTGCAGAGCCTGCCAGGCTTGATCCTTTTCGTCATCAGTAAGAGTCGATCGATCCAGGATCACAGTTTTGAAACTTTGCTCGGCTATTGCTGAATGGCCTAAAATCTCTGGAAGTTGGGCGGAAAATTTTTGGCCCAGCAAACCTTCTTTAGTAATGGATAGGATGCCTTGGGGAATGTACAAAAGCAGCGATTGAATTTCTGAAGTCCGTACCTTAACCTTGTATTCTAGCGCGGAGTTGAGCTCGGTTATTTTATTTACCTGCTTTTTTCTCTTCTGATTGATACGAGCACCAAGTGCCAGGGAGAGGATCGCGAGTTCAAAAGCGCCGCCGGTGAATTGTCCCCAACGTGTGAAGTTACTGGTGGGGACAAGGCCGAT
Organism: Oligoflexus sp.; assembly: GCA_041737755.1. Taxonomy (GTDB): domain Bacteria; phylum Bdellovibrionota_B; class Oligoflexia; order Oligoflexales; family Oligoflexaceae; genus Oligoflexus. Next base: position 1,312 of record JBGSRE010000651.1, on the reverse strand, counting down.
CAGGTTGCTGATGGTGGCTGTCACACCTAAGAGATAGCAGCCCCATGCCGCGAGGTAAAACCAAGCCGGAAGGTCACCCTTCCTGGCGATGAGAAATCCTGAAAGAATAAGCACCGAGGTGGTGAGAGAAGCGGTGATGAGACAAATAATAGTACCCAAATGAACGGAAATTGCCGTAGTCACAAAGATATTGATCAGGTCCAACACACCGATAGCAATAAAGATCCACACAAAACCTGGGAGTCGCTTTCTGATATTGAGGAACATCGAGCTAAAAAGGAGGGCCGTAATGGCGATAAGGTCAACGCTCACGATCATGATTTTATTGCTGATCGTCTCGCCCAAGGAAAATTCACTCATCAGCTGCTGCATAAGGCCGAGACCGCTGGCTTGATAGACGAGATTGCAGCTCACATAGGCGACATAAACGAGGTAGGTAGGATCTTTCAAAGAAAAGAATAGAAACATATTGTAAAGACAAATGGCCACGTGGAACCCGATAAGGATCCCTATAATTCCGTACTCGATGCCATTGTACTGATGGAATTCCGCCTCGGTCCAGATATGAAGTGGGAGTTGATGGGTGCCAGTTGCCTTGGTCGAAGCATAGAAAAGATGGATGCCTGGTTCCAAAGTGAAGAGGAATACGCCTTGCCTCGTCTGGACATCGCGGCTTGAAAAAGCAACCTGGTCGCCTGCTGCTTTTGATTCCCATTGGTTCACAGAATTTTTAAAGTATAGGGTGAATTTATCCGCAAAAGTAAATTTATTCTCGAGAATGATGGAAATCGGTCTATCCAAGGGGTTGTTAAGGGTAAACTTGACCCACTGAACGGAGGGATTTAGGCCGTAATTGGGAACTTCTTTTTGAGATGGGATCATGCCACCCGAGGCATCGATCTTCAGGACGTCCTGGAGCTTCAAAATCCCCTTGGGATCTTCGAGTGTCTCAAAAAAGAGTCCAAGTGGCTTGCCTTGCATATTGGTCGAAATCTCGAAAGGATTGTCTGCTAAGGCTGGGAGTGTCAAGAAAAGCAGGGCTAGGGAGAGGCTGAACTGCAGGAGTTGGCCAGTGCGGCGGCTGCGTAACAATATAAAACCCTGTAAGTTCATGTCTCTTGACCTTTTTTTGGGTAAGTACAAAGATCTCATCTCACTGAGGACTCGATCTGTTGCAGGGAACAACCCGGTTTGTTATCGTCTACTAGGCTGGCATCTTTAATGTTTTCGCAGAGAAATATTCCGAGAGCTTAGAGAAAAGGACAAACGGCCCTTGCACGGGCCGAAAATTGACTTGGCAGTCACTTTCTTC
>JBGSRE010000170.1:0-4503 GCA_041737755.1 Oligoflexus sp. | reverse complement strand
TATCCCAAGGTGCCTATGTCATTCACCAGTAACGTAGCCCTGTTGTCAGGGCTGAGTCTAATCAATCAAGAGCTTGGAAATTGGTTTCCCTCTTTCCAAGCCCTACCCATACCTTTCAGAGGTTGGGTGGGGTGGTTGACTTCCGCTTGAATTCAGCTGAATTCTTCACTTCTTCACGACTGTTTTTCACGTCAATGCAACGATCCTCCCAGCTGATGGTCAGAATTCCATTGATCGGAAGAACAACACTTTTACTGGGCCACCATTTGATAGTATCGATAACCAAGTGAGTAATCGTGTGAGTTTCAGCATCCAAGATCAAATCCTCCAGGCTGCCCAGCTCACCATCGGTGGCGCGGATGCTATAGCCCTTCACCTCCTGGAGGCTATGAAGATGAGGGTCAGCGTTCTCCCGTAATTTCTCTTCAATCCTCTCATCAATAGCCAGTCTTGCCTGCTCAAAGGCGGAAGGCGGGACAACTTGGGCAAAAAGACTATGACGAGCCGTACGTTGGCGATTCCAGTAGGGTGTCCAACCGTAATAACCATGCAGACGTTTTTCATACTGCCGTACGACAGGCATATCTGAAGAGGCAGCCGGACTGTTTGCGACCTGCGCTCGGGTCAGTGTCGTTTGAAGACATGACTGGACTATATCCAAAGTTAGGCTCTCAGGAACAAGGAGGACCCGCCTTCTTTCGATCCAGCCGCCAATCTCGACGAGGCAGTAGCGCAGTTCCCAGGACACCCTATCGAAGTATATGTCCTTAACAACACCCATCTCACCATCCGTTGCCAGCACTGGTAAACCAATCCAATCTCTTGCGGGTCTTAGCATTTGTACCTCATGCTGATGTCTCCTTAAAAAAACGTAAACTTAATCAATTCTGCTTCCTGATATATCACTCACATAAGTTTGCAACTGTCTGGTTCGGAAACCACCACGGCATCAGCTCTTCACAACAATGGTTTCGTAAGGCATATGAACCTCAAATTTGCGGAAGCTTTCAACTACATCCTCTCGAAGCTCAGCCCGACGCTTTATGTGTTCCCTTTCATTGCGAATCCAGACCTGCAATTGCACCGCAATATTGTAATCGTTCAATGCCACTACAAGGACTGAAGGCGGAGGTTCGGACATAAAGACAGCGGCATCTTTCACCAAATCCAAAAGAATCTTTCGAACGCGAAGCAAATTCTCGTCAACGCCTATGGTGACATCAATATCCAAGCGCAAATGAGGGAAATTGGTAAAAGAAGCAACGGGCGAATTAACCACGACCGAGTTAGGAATGGCCAGCATTTTTCCGTCCACAGTCACGACTCGCGTACTCCGCATAGTGATTTGGTCGACGCGGCCGTAGTGATTGCCAATTTCCACCAAATCACCAATTACGAAGGGGCGGTCCCAAAAGATAAATAGACCGGATATAATATTAGAAAGGGCATCTTTTGCTGCAAATCCAATGGTTAGACCAGCTATACCAAGACCGGTTAAGAATGAGGCCACATTCACCCCAAATTGGCTCATAGCAGCGACAAACGCATAGGAAAGGATAATATATTTGATCACCGTTTCCAGAAAGCTGGCAATGGTCTCGTCCAGTTTGGCTCGAACCTGTAAAATTCGAAGAGCTCGCTTGATCAGCTTCCATATCAAGTAAAAAATCGAAAAAACCACTAGCGCCGCGACCAGGTTCGGCAGGAGCACATCCAGAAGCCACTTTAATAAATTGTCGATGTCGAACAGCTTGAGAAGTCGATCTGTAATTTGTGACATGATGCATACCAATTCTGTAAAATGTACTCGTTCAAATTCTGCCCGCTTAGCTCCGGAATACCGAAGCAGAATATGCCTCGGCAGTCAGGCGATGCTCATGCATTGTTTGGATCACGGGTCGGCCTACTGATAGCTTTTTCCCTAAACGCTTCTTCAACTCGCAAGACGATATCCGTCTGGAAAGATTTTTCGTATTTTACGTCAAGAACGTAAGCCTTGGCTTTGAGCTCGACACAAAGACGTTCAGCCATGACTTTCTCGTTAGCAACTATAGCAACGGGTTTTTTGAGATAGACATATCGACTTGTGACCAGCGTTTCAAATATGATGTGCCTTGCCAAACCAAGATCAGCATCCAAAGCCACATGAAAATCGATACAGATCATCATATCAAGGGCACCAGAATTGCCCGATGAAACCGCATCCGTTATGAACTTGGAGTTAGGGATTGTAACCAGGTTGTCGTCCAATGTCACAAGACGGACAGCACGTAGTCCGATACTCTTTATCTCGCCGTAAGTGTCAGCAAAGCTGACCCGATCTCCGACCTGAAAAGGCTTATCAAACAAGAGAATAATTCCTGCGACAAGTGATGAAACCAGATCTTTAAGTGACAAACCAATGGCGACAGCAGCACTACCACCTATTGCAATCAACATCTCCTTGGGCGGATCAAGTATTCCATAGACAATCAGAAATCCGCCACCCAGGTACAACGCGAATGTCAATACTGTGACAATCTGTAAAACCAATATGCGACGGGATGGGAACCTTCCACTCATTCTATTGGCGAGCGAATTGCTAAAATGAACCAAGAGCAAAAGTATCCCGAAACCTATGAGCAATGAGATGAGTTTGCCAAAATTTAATAATCGGGTGACCTGATAGAGTCCGTCCAAATCAGAAGAGTTCATTGAAATTACTCATATACAAAGTTTTTACTGACGAGCTGCTGGGTTAAATTTGCTTGCCAGAGTGGTCGAATACGATAGCGGCCGTCCTTGGAAACTTCGAGAAATCCCCTTTCAATGCCCAGTCTGAAAGCCTGTCTCACGGTACTATCTGCCAAACTGGTAACGCTTTTTGCTTCCTCTATATTCACGTTTTCATGGCGGATAATAGCAGCTATCACAAAAATTTCATCGTCATTGAGTCGTGTTAGAGGCCGCTGAGGGGAGGACTGAGGCAAGCCTACCAAAAGTCTACTTGGCTCAATTGTTTTTAGCGATGATAACCATAGCAAAATTGCAGTCCGCGGGTTGCCCTGGGACTGCTCCCAAAGGAGTTCAAAGAATCTATCCTGAATATATCGCTCACCATCTCTGCCCTGGCTGCTATCGGTAGCAAATATGATTGGATCAAACTCCAAAGAATACTGTGACTTTTCGTGCCGCTTCAATATCATATTGCGTATATCGAGGTCATTCCATTTATCAATCGAAAACACCCGACTGAAGTATTCCGATCCGCCCGTAACGGCGTTGAGATAGTACCAGGAATATCGATTGAGAGCCAAACACCAGAAAATATTCGTGGTTCCAGCATTAATCAGGGAAATCAGGGATCTAAACGCCTCGAATCCATCCCTCTTGGCTAGAAATAGGTTTTGCCCACTATCAATTAAAAGCACCGTCTTGCCTATCTTTCGATCCAATTTAAGTAGGTCAATTTCTCCTGCAGAAAGATCAGCATCGAGTACTTGTCCAAGGTGATCTAGCAGCGAACGTGTATGAGTTATTTTTCGCGGAATGCTTGTCTGTTTGATGTTAATATTAGGCAAATTTAATTCCAACGATCGAAGAAATGTAGACTTGCCGATACCTTTGACGCCATGGATCGCGATGGTATGCTCTTCAGCAGAACCATCTTGCCAGGCTTGAATATATTTCATGACATCATTGATCGGAATGCCCTGGGCTGGCAGTAAAAGACCGGTATCCGTTGGAACCCCTAACTCAAAAAAAGACTGATAATGCTCGTCCGGCCCGCTGACCAATCTATCATCATTGTAGGTTTTCATCCGAGCAGCAGACTCGATTTTTCGACGGAAGAGCTGCGCCGAAATTTTCTTGGCAGAATCAAACTGTGAGGCTTCGCCGAGTAGCCATTTGCTGGATAAAAACATAGAGATAATAAGAGCCGTTGGCAAAGCCACCAAGATCGCAAGCCTGCTGGATGCGCACCAAGTATGCAAACTTTGACCAATTCTCTTCGGGAGTAATTCCATTGCGGTCCTACCAAGTTCATGTCGCCAGCTATAGGCTGCCAACATAAATAGAACTGGAGTCACCCAAACCAATGCTTTCCACACCAGGTGATAAATGTGACCCGTTCTGGCAATGGATTGGGTGGCATGAAGAAGATAAGCTGCTATCAGAAAGTAAAGCCCCAAAAATTTGGCCGTGCGGGCAACACGCCCAGCCAGCAGACCATTTGCAGCACTGGCTTTGGCTGAATTAGCGGTAATAGTCAAGACCATGGATTCAACCAAAAGACGAAAGATTCTATAAAGAAAAAAGTATTCGAAATATGGTAAAATCTCGGAAACTGCTTCCAATTCTGTTCCATCAACCACGGCCGCACCCATACGGGTTGCCATGAAGAGCATGACCCAAACCAAGTAAGGGTTGAGGCGTCTGATCCAAAGCGCAAACAGCGGACCTTTCGGAAAATTGTGCCGAGATTTGATCAACCACGCTCGCAGTTGATCCAGCCTGGCAGAA
>JBGSRE010000064.1:0-2684 GCA_041737755.1 Oligoflexus sp. | reverse complement strand
GGCCAGCACTACAAGGTCTACGATCTCGATGTGGCCAGCCCTACTTTTGGCGAGGTGAGCGAGCAGAAAAATCAGAATGCACCGGCTTTTTGGTTTGGTAATGCTCGGAGTCGCTGGAAGATAACCGAAAACTATAGCATTTCTTTACGGATCAATAATCTATTCAACTTCACGCAAACAGCTTATGGGGACAGTCCCACGACCTGGCACTATCACCTGAATCATGCACACTTTGATAATTTCCATACCTGGGGACCTTTGATGGGCCGGGAGTATTTTTGGGGAGTCGAAGGCAGTTGGTAAAGCGATGCGAAAAATCTACCTGCAATATTTTGCAAAAACAACGTGTGTTCGGCCTAATATTCTGTGACTTTCGCCCTGTTTTAAATCTAGTTTCATTCTCTGGGGCCCATGAGATTCCTCGAACCGTTCAGCAGAAACTGCAAAATTTTTTGCTAGAAATCAGCTGAAGCTTCCGCATTGAACTTCCGCAGAGTTCGTACATTCGTTTGGCAAGCTGGAGCGCCAACGGCATCTCGACAGCCATTGGGGGCCACTCTCTTTTGGCTCTACACAGCCACACGCAACGGTTTGCATCGAATTGCTAATTTTCAAACAGAATCATGCTGCCGCCTCAATTCTTCCTCTTTATGCTTGTGAAGCCTTGATGCTTCAGCCCATAATGCAGAAAATGCCAACTCATCAAGAGGAGTAACTATGGCAAGGACTCGAACATTGGTCGAAGGCGATCTGACCAAAGCCCAGCAGCAGGTCAAAGAATTTGAAGGCAAGCTCGGTGGCAAGCCAGATAAAAAAACATTGCGTTTAAACCCCTCCTGGCGCCGCCTCCAGGCTTCCGTTGCGAAATTCAAAAATCAGCTTATGTTTATCGATAAGCGCAACAAGAAGCCTGAGCCCGTGGTTAAGAGCTAAGCAAATCCTTCAGGAGATCCACCATCTGGATTCTTCAAGCAAAGGATTCTGCAAGACCTCGAGAATATCGAGGTCAGCTTGACACCACTCCTTCTTCAGGAGTTCAGGTAGACTCAGCCAAGCAGCATCACAATGCTCTTTCAGCTCAAACGTTCCCCCCTTCATTGTGCAGAGGAAGGGATAGAGGACGATCCGTCGTTCTCCCTGTATGACCGCGTGGGCGCGCAAAACTCCTTTGATTTCTACCAGTATACCGAGCTCTTCCCCCAGTTCCCGATGCAGACAGTCAAAGGCATTTTCACCTTTTTCCACCTTGCCTCCTGGGAATTCCCAGAGCAAAGCTTCGCGCATGGTGCTGGACCTTTGAACAGTAAGATAGTGGGGTCCGCTCCGAAGGACAGCGCAGGCAACGGGCAAGGATGGTATAGTCAAAGTATTCTCCTTGGTCTTAAATTCAGCAGCGAAAAGGTGCGTCCAAAATAGCATGTCGAAGCCAGATTACATGGATATTTCCGCGTAATTATGCAAAAAATCTCAAGTCAACTCGAAGGTTTCAAGGGGGAATTCCATGATTCAAGGTCCGACCCTTTTTCAGGCGGAAAATCTCGGCGCATTACCACACTTGTCTGAATTAGCACGCATCAATTGGCGCCCTGTTGCAGCCAAAAGCAACCCTCCTCGATCAGCTCCCGATATCAGTCTGGAAGATAAATTGCGTTTTCTGCGTGAGCAAAAGATCGGACGACTCACTCTGCTGCCTTGTCCAAAACTTTGGCAGGGCATATTGGGCGAACAAAATGGCCCCAGCTTGCGGGCTATGCTTCACCTTGATTATACAGCTTCCGCTCAGGGCCTCGCCTTCATTGAGCGTTACATGAACGAATGCCTCACAACTTATGCCAACACTCACACAGAAACCTCAACCACGGGCCGCTATTCCACCTGTCGCCTGCATGAAGCAATTGAAATCATTCGTCGACATGTGGGTGCTGGTGAAGAAAGTTTCGTGGTGCCGGCTGGCTATGGTGCTACCGGTGCGATTGAAAAGATTCAAAAAATTCTTGGCGTTTATCTCTCTCCCAAAGGTCAAAAAGTAATTCTTGAGCATCTCGGCCTGGATATCAAGCAATCACTCGCCGAAAAGATCGTAGTTTTCGTTGGACCTTACGAACATCATTCGAACGATGTGTCCTGGCAGGACGATGCCATGTGCACCTTCATTCGCATCAAGGCTTTGCGAGAAGGTCCAGACTGTAATGCTGTGGACTTGGAAGAGTTGGATCGCCAGCTAGCCAAATATCCACAGCATCTGAAGATTGGATCGTTCTCGGCGGCTTCCAATGTCACAGGCCTTAAAGGCCAATTGAAGAAAATTTCGGACGTTTTGCATGCCCATGGTGCACTCTTCTGCGTGGATTATGCTGCTTGCGCTCCCTATGCAGACATTAATATGGTTCGTGACGGGATCGATGCCATCTTCCTTTCCATTCACAAAAATTTAGGCGGAGCCAACATTGGATTTTTGGTTGGCCGTCGTCATCTCTACGATTTGAACAGTAACCCTTCTTTTGGTGGAGGTGGCACTGTCGCAGCCGTAACGCCGTGGGAATACCATTTTCATCCTTCCATTGAAGAACGGGAATCGGGGTGACCAAGTTTGATCGATTTTTCTTTACCGGGCTTGAGTATGATTTGGCTGTTCATAAGCTTTCTTCAGGCAGTGGAAAGGGCGGGATGATAGCAGAGCCTCG
>JBGSRE010000062.1:0-3444 GCA_041737755.1 Oligoflexus sp. | reverse complement strand
CTGCTCGGCAAGGGACTCTATCCGGGGGAGCAGGGCGGACCGCAGCGGGGAGCTCAGACCTATCTGCTTTGGGAATCGACCAATGATAATTTCTTTCCCGACCAGGGGATGAAGGTCCAACTTTTTTCCCAGCATTATTTTAAAGAGTGGGGCGCCCGCTTTCCATTTTCGGCCCAGAAACTGGATGCTCGTTTCTATCAGAAGCTCGGCCCGAATTGGATTCAAGCCCACCAAATTTTTATACAGAATCAGAACGGCGATCCCCCGTTCTATCAGCTCGCCCAGTTAGGTGGCAACGATATTCTGCGGGGCTATTATAAAGGCCGCTTTCGCGATCGTAAACTGATCGTGCTGCAGAGCGAATCCCGCTATCGCTTGGCCAAATATTGGAATGCTGCGCTGTTTGGCGGCATGGGCAATGTTGCTGCGGATTGGCACGCAATGCCCGAGCAAGCCTTCAAGCCTTCGTATGGAACGGGTATTCGCTATCAGATCAGTCCCAAGCAGAAAATCAATGTCCGATTGGATGTGGGTTGGGGTCAGGATCAAGGCGGACCACAGATTTATCTCTATGTGATGGAAGCCTATTAGGAAGCCGGCGAAAAAAGCGCCTCGGCCTCTTAGAAGGTGATGCCGGCATGCACACTCAAGCCATAGTTGATGGTCCAAGCTTCAGCCTTAACATCTCGCCTATCCTGACGTTCACGTGACTCTCGATCGGCGATGGTACCGGCACTGCTGGCGGCAAAGCCGGATCCTGTAAAGGGCAGGTAAAGATCGAGCCAATTGATCCCATAGGTCCAATCACCCTGTTCCCATTGATTGCCGAAACTCAGCAGCAAATAGCTTTGATTGACCGAACCCTCAAAGGAATAGGTGCCGACCCCCGATAGCGAGCTGAGTTCGCTGCTATCGATTTTAGCTTTGAGTTGGGTATAGTCCACACCAGCTTCGAAAAAGAAGCTGCTTTCCAAATTAAAGCGACTGATCAGCGTCAGGCTGGTAAGGGTCAACTGATCGAAATTGGCGATGTTTTTTGCAGTGTATTGGCCTGCTTTGATCCCCAGGACCATGTCATCGTCCTTAAACCAATTGCAACGCAGTTCCAGGCCTAAGCCCTTGCGGAATCCGATGCCGAGCTCGCTGGAAAAATACTTCAATTCCAAATCGCTGTCAGTGACATCGTCACCCTCACTCGCCTCCGCGGGAGCTGATGGCGAGGCCTCTTTGGAATCAAGATTCTGGTCCTGGGCCTGAGCCGGACACGACCAAGAAGAAAGAGCGGATCCCCCTAGAAATACCAGAAGAGCAGCAAGTTTTTGCGACATCACCAAGTTTCCTTTTAACCAAATGACCTTGATTCCCTATTGTGACAAGGCCATCCGCGGAATACAAGCCCTCTGCCCAGGGATTTTAAAAAGCTCGGGCGTGAACAGCGCGGAACTCGGGTAAAAAGTCTGGCTGCTGGACGTTTATTAGCGCTTGCCCTCGGCGTGAAAAGTCCGCATTCTCAGGCCACTGAACAAGAAGAGAGAGGATGAGCATGCAAAAAATAGCATTGATCACCGGCGCATCGACCGGACTCGGTCATGAATTGGCCAAGCAGCTGGCCCAGTCAGGCTATGACCTAGCTCTCGTGGCTCGTCGACGGGAATTGCTCGAGGAGCTCAAGGGGGAACTTGATAAAACTGGTCGCCGAATACTCGTGCTGGTTGCGGACGTCAGTCGCTGGGAACAGATTCGCGAGGCGGTCGAGCGCAGCGAAAAGGAACTTGGACCCATCGACCTGCTCGTTGCTAACGCCGGCGTTTCGTACGATGCTCCTCTGCATCGATTTAATGTGGCCGATGCCCGACTCGTCTATGAAGTGAATGTCATCGGATTGATGCAGACTGTGGCTGCTGCTTTGCCCTTTATGATGGAACGTAAGCGAGGACATATCGTCGGTGTTTCCAGTCTCGCTTCTTATATTTCGGTACCGCGTTCCACCGTGTACTGTTCCAGTAAAGCTGCGGTATCGAGTTATCTGGAAGGTCTGCGAATAGAATTGATGCCGATGAATATTAAGGTGACGACCGTCTGTCCTGGCTTTGTTCGAACGCCAATGACCCAAAGAAATAAATTTAAAATGCCGTTTTTAATCGATGCCCCAGAAGCCGTGCGAATCATGCTGAGTGGCATCTCGCGAGGCAAGGCCATGATCCATTTTCCCAGTGCCCTTTATTTTATAATTAGGCTTATTCGACTTATTCCGCCGCCCATTATGCGCCTCATTCTGGTCAAATTACGAGCCTGATGGGTTTTTTGAAAACTACTCTTCGGTTCGGGGCAGCGCCGTTCCGGACCCTTTCGCGGGCGTGAGCCAAAGGCTCCGTCGTTTTTTAGAAAGGTTTTCACTCGTTTCAACGCAGTCACTGTATCATGGTGGCCTCTTCGGCCACAAAAATCAGCCAAGATAGACCTCTAACACCTTTTCTTTACTGCTTCTTTCCTTGCTTCCTGTTAAAAACGAAAGGCTCGCCCCGTCGATGAGCAGAGACGCATCTCTTTTTCGTTGGCTGCAGCATCTGTTCGCGCCCGGTCTCCACAAGCTCCGACCCAGTGAGGAACCCGAAGTAAACGGGCTGCTGGGCTTAGGATTTGAATCGAACTGCTGATATGGGTGATTATGACTTTTATCCGGCCGAAACCCAATGCGGGTGATTCTGCAAAAAATGATGGTCCTGATGCTAGAGACGGTGCAAAGACCCAGCACAACGGTCCTCGTTCGACGAGCAAGCCGCAAAGTCAGCCACCTTCCAAGGGTAAAACCAAGCATCTTCAAGATTGTTTGAACGAAGGCACCTACATCGTCTTCGATATCGAAACGACCGGCGGCAATCCAGAAAAAAACGGGATTACAGAAATCTTTGCCCTGCGCTATCACAAGGGCGAGATGATCGACACCTTCTATAGCATGGTTAATCCTGGTGTTTCGATTCCGCCCATCGTCAGGCGGATGACCGGGATCACCAATAAAATGGTCCGCGATGCGCCGCCGATCAAAGCGATTATTCCCGAGTTTATTCGATTCATCGCCGATGATATTTTGGTAGCTCATAACACCATTGGCGATATGAAGTTCATTCGCTACTTCGCGGAGTATGAATGTCAGCACGAGGTGACGAATTATTTCCTTTGCACGCATCTGCTTGTGGAAAAGATGGCGCCAAATGCGCCCGATAAATCTCTCCGCGGTTTGGGCGATTTCTTTCAATTGCCCACCGATGCCCAGCTGCATCGGGCGGAAGCCGATACCTACCTGACTCTCGAACTGTTTAAAGTGTTGCTGCAGAAATTGGAGGATAAGGGTATCAAGTCGATCGCCGATGCGATTCGATTTCAAGGCGATTTTGAATCAGGCACCCGCCTAGGTTGGGGGGTGAAGGCCGAAACACTGGCTCA
>JBGSRE010000045.1:0-5159 GCA_041737755.1 Oligoflexus sp. | reverse complement strand
GGTTAAATCGAGCAGCACCAGATCAGGGCGATCCGTTCGCATGCGAGCAAGTGCTTCACGTCCACCATAGGCAAGGCTGACTCGATAGCCTTGCGGAATCAGAATCTCTTGAATGATTTCACAATTGATTTCATTGTCATCGACAACCAGAACATGGGCAGCATAGCCCTCCAGCTTCATCAAATTATGGCTTGGTCCAGGGTTACCTGTTGTTTGTGATGAGTGTTCCTGGGACAAAGGACTTGTCAGTGGCAAATACTCCGCCGACGGCAACTCAGCATGAACAGCCTTTTGTTCTGGAATAACGACCGTAAATTTACTACCAACTCCTGGTTCAGAACTAATTTTCATTTCGCCATCCATCAGGCGAATCAGGATCCGAACCATTGCCAGTCCAAGTCCATGCTCGGCATAACGAGCCTGTTGAGGTGGGTTCATCATCGACTGAGGATCTTGGAATATCCGGCTAATCTGTTCTGGATGAAGGCCGACGCCCTGATCACTCACTTCGATCATCAACGCCCGACTGCGCTTACTGATCGCTAAGGTAACATGGTTGCGCTGTTGGGCTTTGCCAAATTTGAAGGCGTTGCCGACCAAATGGCGAAGTATCACCAAAATTTTTGCATGATCATTGATGAAAAGGGAATCCTCATGAGGCCAGAGTTTTTTAGTTTCAAATTGACAATCTTGATAGCGCAATCGCAAGCCATCGGCAATCGTTTCGATTTCGGTCATAAGTTTGGGTAGAGCCACGCGGGTGTTATGCAGATGCAATTGACCCCGCCGACCATCCGCTAAATCGAGAATTGTATTGATCTGATGCTTGAGTGATTCTGCAAGCATAATGCACTTGCCCAATTGATTGCGAACCGGCAACTGCAAGCTTCCATACTGCCCCTGAGATGTGAGCTGAAGAAAACCAATGATTCCATTTAAAGGCGTGCGTAATTCATGAGAGCTACTGTGAAAGAAAGTGGTGCGGAACTGATCCTCGGCCAGCACGTCTTCAAGACGTTTGCTCAGTTCTTCCCGCTCCATTGTCTGGGAGCGAATGCGATGTTGCAGCCTCTTGATTTGGGACTGCAGCCAGAAGCTGAAGGCGATAGCGGCCAGAAGCAGACTCGAAAGGCAAAGCGAAAGCCAGGGCCAGACTGCCGAGGTCGAAGGCGTGTCGGCCCTGGCTATGCTGGAACACAGCCAAAGCCCGAGGCAACTCCCCAGGGTGAGCAGCCAAGAATGGTTTACAGAAAATCTCGCCATCGACCTATTCTTTCGTGAGAAAGCCTAAGTCGACTATCGGCAGTTCAGCGAAAATCCTCAGATTAGGAATTCACGGCCGCCCAAGTAAGGCTGCAAAGCCTTTGGAATCCGTATCTTTCCATCCTCAGTTTGGTGACATTCCAAAAAAGGAATCAAGGCTCTTGGTGTGGCGATGGCAGTGTTATTCAAGGTATAGGCAAACAGATTTTGACCGTTTTTGTCTTTGTAACGAAGTTTGAGGCGACGCGTTTGGAAGTCGTAAAAGGTCGAGCAGCTATGGGTTTCACCATAGTTATTGCGCGAGGGCATCCAGGTCTCAATGTCGTGTTTGCGAACCTGACCCTGGCCAAGGTCCCCTGTACAAACGTAGACGACCCGATAGGGAAGTTCCAAAGCTTGCAGGATTTCCTCAGAATTATTCAGGATCTCGCTGTGAAGCTGATCGGATTCTTGAGTGTCTGCGTGGCCAATGATGACCTGCTCCACTTTTTGAAACTGATGGACACGATAGAGGCCACGCGCGTCCTTGCCATAGGTCCCAGCCTCCCTGCGGAAACAGGTGCTTTGAGCAAAATATCTAAGGGGTAATTGATCATCTTTGAGAATTTCACCCGCATGATAGGAAGTAACAGGAACTTCGGCTGTACCAACGAGTACCATCTCATCGCGTTCGACGAGGTAAGCTTGATCGCGACCCACGGGAAAATATCCGGTGCCGATCATGGCCTCTTCTTTCACGAGGACGGGAATAGAGAGTTGGGTAAAGCCTTTTCGATTCAGCAAATCGACCGTGAAACGGAGAATGGCTTGCTCAAGCTGGGCCCCCAGGCCTCTGAGAACATAGGAGCGGCTGCCAGCTAGTTTCACGCCCCGTTCCACATCGAAGAGATCTAGCTTTTCACCGAGTTCCACATGATCTTTAATTTTAAATGCAAACTTGGGGACTTCCCCCCAACGTTTGACTTCGACATTTTCCGTATCATCTTTGCCGATGGGCACATCGTCTCGCGCAGGAGCGGGAACGAGCAGCATGAGTTGTTCGAATTCCGCTCCGACTTCGCGGACTTCGGCCTCTAGGGTTTCCAGCCGGGGTTTTATTGTGCTGACCTGGGCCTTGAGTGTCTCCCGATCGGCTGGACTGGCACTGGCGATCGCTTTAGAAACTTTATTGCGTTCCGCCTGAAGCTGTTCCATCTCAACTTGTTTTTTCCGCAGATTTTCATCCAGACTGAGGAGCCGATCGAGATCGACCTTCATGCGTTTGTCCTGAATGGCTTTCAGTAATTTGTCCTGATTATCGCGAATGAATTTAATATCGAGCATGGTATCTTCAGCTTCCTCTGTCCAAGGGTCACAAGTCAGGCGCCCATCATACATAAGCCCTGTGAGCATTTAAAGGGCTCAAGAGCGAAAACTCGAGGCTGAGGATACGAAAAAGGCTGGACCAAGCCCATAATTTCACCTAATAAAACCTGCTTGGAAACAAAGCTGCGTCAGCTTTTCTGAACTGTTCCGCATGCGAGGCTCTTTCATGACAAAGTCAAATCCTTTTGAAGGCTTGGGACTCCCTCGGGATCCTGTCTTACTGGCCCCTTTGGCGGGGGTGTCCGACCATCCTTTCCGGCGAAGCTGTGCGGCACAGGGTGCTGACTTGACATATGTAGAGATGATCTCGGCAACGGCTCTTTTATATGAAAGCCGTCGAACCTATGACATGCTTCGCCGACACGAGTCAGAAGGCATTTTGGGGGTGCAGATTACGGCGGCCAGTGCCGAAGATATGGGCCGGGCCGTCGGGCTTTTGGGTCAAATGAATTTTGAAACAATCGATATCAATATGGGCTGTCCCGTGAAAAAAGTCGTCAAAACCGGCTGCGGTTCGGCAATTTTGCAGGATCCGGAACGGGTGATGAAAACGGTCCAGGCGGCCTGTGAGGCTACTGATAAGCCGGTTTCGGCGAAAATTCGCCTCGGTTGGGATCACGATTCCATCAACGCTATCGAAGTAGCCCAAGCGGCCGAGGCCGGCGGCGCCGCTTGGGTCGTTGTTCACGGTCGGACCCGAGCGGACGATTATGGAGTGCCAGTAAATCTGGAAGGCATTCGCCAGGTCAAGGCCGCATTGCATATTCCGGTCCTCGGCAATGGCAATCTTTTTCAAGTCGAAGATGTCGAGCATATGAAAGCTGTGACCGGAGTGGATGGTGTGATGATCAGTCGAGGTGCTATGGGCAATCCTTGGCTCTTTAAGGAAATTCGTCACCAAGATAAGTCGGTGAATGTCGAGGAATGGGAAGAATCGGTGCTAAGACATTTGCGCTGGCAGCAAGAAGAGTATGGGGATCAGCCAGGAGCGGCGGTGTGCATGCGCAAACATCTGCTCTGGTATGCTAAGGGATGGCAAGGTGTGAAACCTTTCCGAGAAGCCGTCAACGATGCTGAAAGTCTGCAGGTCGCTGGAGACTTGGTCAAAAAATTTGCCGAGCAATTGCGGCAAGATAATTATCTGCAGCGGGCGGTGATCATTCAGAACGAAGCTGGAGCCAGGTTTGCCTGGGATCCGAAATATGAAATGGATCGTCGGCTGGATCGGGGCGTAGGGGACGATGGCATGGAAAATCTCGGGATGAGCTCCCCAGTCCTCGTTTAATCTGTCTTTTTTTATAATCGTAACTGGCTGAAAGTAATATTGGAAAAAGAAAAGATAAGTTTCTGCTCAAGCGCTGCTCCTATTTCTGCGATGTGACTGAGGTCTCGAACAGGAGTAAGCAGAACCTATGTTCAAATTTATTTCCATGCTACTTGGATTTTCGGTATTGCTGTCGTGTTCGCCTCAAAGCGGCGGAAGCCGTGGCGATGCTCCTGCCGCTAACAATTCGGAAACGCCGACGTCAGGCAAAGCATCGCAGTCGAATTTGCCAGGCGGCATCAGCCGTGAAAAGGTCACCATGGCCTTCTCAGCTTTTTCAGTGACGCCCACTATCTTCGTTCGATCCACAGCAGAAAATGTCTGCATACCCTTTACTGTGACGGTAAAGAATGATAATGCGCCCTTGCCCGAAGCTACGCTGGTGCTTGCTGTCAGCCCACTCACACCAATGAAAGACCTCGGTGAAATCCTCCTCGTCTCTTCCAAGACGAATAGTGCGGGTGTGGTCGAAGGGTCCTATTGCAGTGGCGAAAATGAAGGCCGGATCGTGGTGTCGGCAGAACTCAGTGGCCTGATCATCAATTCTGATCCGATTCGTGTGACAGTGAAATCCCTCTATAAATTAGCCTATCTGCGATCTGACGTCGATCCTATCTTGACCCCGACCGAAGGCGTCGGTGACGTTGGTACGATCCACCTCAATCTGATCGATTCTGGTCCTCAGGATTGTACTAGTGTTTACTTTAAACTCAGCAAAGCGGATAAGCCGGAGGTCAATTCCAAGGTCAGCTTTCGATCCCAGATCGATTTCCCCGCGGGAGCGAAATTTGCCAAAAAATCTGATCTTGGGCTAACGCTTCGCGATGCGGTTACTAATAAAAAATATCTTAGTTTTGAAAGTTTCACCAATGGGTCTGGCGAGGTCGCTGTTCCTGTGTGTGCCGGTGTGTTTTTGGGCAGTATCGATATCGCAGCAAGTTTTACTGATGAAGAGAACAAATACTATGAAGCCCATGCGCCGATTACACGGATTGTGGGTGGTTTGACCAACTGGATAAATATGTCGCTGATGTTTGATGAAGTCAATGGTCGCACACTACGCGGCTATTTCAATACCAACAGCAAGTATAAATTGCCGATCACAGCCAATTTAGGTTCTCGAATGGATGGAATGCCGATCAAAGAGTATCCACTGATGGTCGCCACAGAAACAGGACGACATCCACAAAGCAGCATGTTGCATGTC
>JBGSRE010000034.1:0-8602 GCA_041737755.1 Oligoflexus sp. | reverse complement strand
CTGCGTGGCGTTGAGTTGTTGATTAAGCCGATCGCGATCTGTTATATCGATCAAAGCGCCGTGAATTTCTACGACTTGCTTGTTTTTACCGAAGATAGGTTGACCGAATCCGATGGCTCGCCGAACTTCTCCTGAAGGGGTTAGCAGCCCTAAATCCAATTGATAGGGTATACCTTCAGAAATAGACGCTTCAACAGCCTTTGCAAGCTTTTCACCGCTTGCAGAATCGAAAAGGGACATTAATTGTTGAAAATCAGGAGGGCTGCTGGTGTCCGTCAAGCCATGGATGCGATAGACTTCGCTCGACCAGTGTATTTTACCCGAGCCAATCTCGAATCTCCAAAAGCCAACGTGAGCGATACTATGGCCAATGGAAAACCGTTTGTTTTCCAGATTCAATCGACGATTATCGAGTATCAAATGAAGCACCTGGCTGAGATGAACAGCCAAGAGACTGAGGTTCTCCATCTGATCCCATTTCAGTCTGTCTTCCTGCTGAGCTATAAGTGTCAGGAGGCCTATGACTTCTCCGCTCGGGTCGCGCAGTCGAAAGGCAAGTAAGGATGTTAAGCCCTCGACGCTTGGACTTGCTAGTCTAGTTTGCAAGCGAGTGTCTCCGTCAACACTCTTCAAGACCAATTGATCCTTAACAAACGGGCCAAGATTCTCGATGGATTCAGCTGTCGGAAGCTGTGCTTCGGTGAGGCCGTTTACATAGCGGCAGACTGATCGTGAGTTTTCCATAGCGTAGATCAGAACAATGGAAAACCCGCTGATCGCAGTCAATATTTTACCAATAGACTCAATGTCTTGAGAATCTACTTCAGGTTCTGTAAACGAAAGAGGCTCAGACATGCTAGCTACCCCACATATTAAGGCTCGCCTTGGTTTGTCGGCCCTTTAGCAAAAGATCAAAACGAAAAATCAGAAACTTAGCAAAATGTATGATTCCTACGACGCGCATGAAAGGCGAGTCCATCACGTTCAGTGAAGCATTCCAAGTCTCAAGAAAAAGGAACTTAAAGCTAGATGAGCATGAGGGTGGCGGCGTGCATTGCCCGCCAGAACTTTTTCAGTAGCAACGGCTCCTATTCCCTCAGTGGAAGCTAGCAGTCGCTTCAGTCACAGAGCTGGTGCTGAATAGTAAGCTTCGGAAATGATGAGAATGAACATCGCTTTGCGAAAAGTAATAGGATTTTGAGCGCTGGGCAGCGATAGAAGAATCAACTGGCGCGAACGACGTGATTTTTGGCCAGAGCTATTCGTACCTTTAGAGGAGATTTCGCTATGAAAAAAGTCCTACTCGTCGATGATGATCCTGTATTCACATCCATTGTGCAAAAAGCTGCTGCTGAATTTGGTCTCGTCATCGAAACTGTTCAAAGCGTAAAGAAATTCAAAGCCTGCAAGTTAGACGGCTATGATGCCTTCCTCGTCGACTATGACCTCAACGACGGTACAGGGGATCAAATATTGGAAATTCTTTCCAAAAATAAAGACAGCCGGCCAGTGGTGATGATCAGTGCTACCAATCAGGTAAAGGATGCTGTGCCCGAAGCCGAATTGCATCCTTTCACTTTTGTTAGTAAGTGGCAGGACACATCCAGTTTTTTGCAGAACGTCCGAAAATCATTTGATTTAGCTTAAATTATGGGCTTTTGGAATCGCGGCATCAAAGCTGCCTGTGGCCGACATCTTCCAAAAAGTATTTGGATTTTGCTTAAAGCCTGTCTTGAACCACCGATAACCAAGCGGATGGCTGTGTCCTTGAACTTTGGACAAAGGCCTGAATACTAAGGAGCATAGAGTCCATGCCGCAGCCATTGCCGATCGAGTATAGCTTGCAGCCCATTCGTGATGCCGTCGATGGTGATCCGGAAATGTTACAACAAATCGTCGGTATGCTGATTACTAGCACTCAAGAAAATCTTGCGGCTATCAAAAAAGCAGTGACGGACCAAGATGCCAATGCCCTTCGCTACCGAGCCCATCTCCTCAAGGGCACCTTGCTGCAAATAGAGGCGAAAAAACTGGTCATGGGCTTGCAGCAGCTGGAAGACTTCGCGCAAGTGGCTAATGTTCCTGCGGCCGCCGGGATTTGGCCTGAGGTGGAACAGCAGCTTAACGAGTTCTTGGCGTCGGTTATGCAAGAGCTTCAGCAGAAATCGGCCTGAAATCTTGCGCTTGTTTTTCTCGCCTTAGCTGGTAGCACTTCGTCGCATAATGCATGCATTTAAAGCTATTTTTGCGCCCTTAGAAAGGGCCCTGGCTTCGAAACCCCTCTTAACCATCATCCTATCTATCAGTATTTATGGGTCTATTTGAGGCATCCAGATTTTTACTCAAGTTTCAACCGACTCGAGCCGAAGAGGATCGAACTCTTTACTATTTTGGACAGGTACGTATAACTATGAAGATGCGATTGATGATCTCCACTATGTATGCTTGCTCCCTACTCTTGTCCTGCGCAGAGGCGCCTAAATACGAACCAAAACCTAAGGTCGGGACCGGCACCACTCAGGGTGCGAACTCTAGCACCCAGAAACCAGCTGCGGACGCTTCCAAAGCCGGTACCGCTGCGAACCCGCAAGCTGCTGGCACGCAAACGCCCGCAACAGTTCCAGCAGCTCCAGCAGCTCCGGCAGCTCCGGCAGCTCCGGCAGCTTCGGCTGGAGTGGCGGCGACGGGCAAGACTCTGTTAACGATGACCTGCATCAATGCAAGCTGCCATTCGGTAGCGACCAACACTATCGATGCTAAAAACGCAGCCGCTCTGCAGGCTGCAGGTGCGCTCATGATTGCTCCCCATACAGCCAATCCGATGTTCTTTACGCCGCCTGCTGCTGGCGCTGCTGCTAATAATTTTGCTCATGTCCTGGCTTATTTGATGTCCATCGCGACCCCAGTTATGGGCCCCGTTTTGCCTTGATACTTACGCTTAAGCCAGCTCGGCGAGCCCGGCAATGAGCCAGCACCCTGTGAGGGGTAGCTGGCGAATTTTTGTCATTCATTCACTCCCTCCTTTCATTTCCCCAGTTGGTGAAAAATTCCCTGCCTATTCTTGTGAATGCTAGCACTGCAATTTGGATTGCCCACCACCCCATTCATTGAAATAAATTTGGCGATCTGTCTCTGATATAAGACGAGGAGGATTTCTATTCGCTTTCGACATTATGGTAGAATATTTTCGTTAAAGTAGTCGCTCTAAATAAAGTGTTCGCTCAATTAGTTCTGCTAATGAACGGCTTGATTTCAAATTTTTATCGTAACTTCACTGGACAGCGTCGGCTTCAATCACTATGAATGTACTCTAAGAATTCAGAGCAAGGTTTGTGTTCCTCTGTGACTCAATTCGCCCTTCCCAACGAGTCATAATACAAATCACTGAGCGCTCTTATTCATGGTGAGATATTGTATTCCATTAACAAGCTTCGATTGGAGACCTTGAGTGAAAAGGCTTATGACGCTTTTTTGGGTCGTGTTCTATGTTTCAGCCTGTGGCACTCAAACCGATGTTTCGACATTGCATGAGACAGGATCCATGTCCCGGATGGAGACCCTTTGGCAAGAATACGTAGCAAGGGAGACGGGCGGAAAACAGATCCAAGCGGACTGTCAGCCACGGATTCTGCCGGCGGCAAGCGATGTTCCCTATCGCGGTACTGTAATGTATTTGCATGGTTTCACGGCCTGTCCTCAGCAGTTTTTTGACCTCGGACAGCAGCTGAGCAGTCGCGGTTACATGGTGATGCTACCACTCATGCCTGGTCAGGGACGCATGCCTCTGGATGGTCCCCAAGGTCTAGAGGATAGTTATCAGGAGCTTCCACGGGCTGATGAAATGCAGCGTTATAGTAATTTTATCGCCGAAATGAACGCTATTATCGCCGAAGCTCCTGGTGAACGAATCATCACGGGTCTGTCAGGCGGTGCTTCACTGGCCACATTCGCCGCCATTGAAGGCAAAGCTGTCTGGGATCGCGTGCTGCTTTGGGCTCCTTACTATCAAAATAACTTTTTGCCTGAGATTGGTTCCATCGTACTCAACGCCTTCGCTCCCGATTACGTATTCGACCGCGGCGACGACTGCCGGGCGAAGCGACAGATCGAAGGCGGGCGAGCGGGAGTGTGTCGAGTCAAAGTTACCGCAATCCGAGCGATGGTCAATTTTGGAATGATGGCTGCGCAAAGGGCCCATGAGATCACAATCCCTCTGCAATTTGTTGGCGTTGAAGATGACGATGTCGCTCGCAACAGCCTAATCCAGAAGGTGGCAAGGCAGGTGAAAAAAGCCTCCTTATGCTTCTATCCCAAGGGTGTTCCCCATGCCTTGGTCAATCCCCGCTCGGATTGGCCAGACCTCGATCCTTACTGGGTGCCGGCGATGCAGGACGATACTCTGGAATTTGTGCAGAAAGCTCGCTTTTATCCATTCAGCGGCAGTTCCAGTCGAGAACTAGGATTTTCACTTTGTCGTGTCTGAAGCTTGAGTTGGTAAAGGCCTAAGGGCTGACACATAGAAATCGAAGAACGGAGAATCAATGGTGATTGCTTCTATGGATCTTATTGTCTTTGATTTGGACGGAACGCTCTATGAGCATCCCTTTCTGAAGCTCCAACTGGGGCTTAAGCTTTGGCGCTCGCTGCCCTACCTTCGGCGCCTGGAACCCAGCCGGGGACGCATAAGACCAGAACGTTTTGCGGACGGTGATGAACTGCGGGCTGCTCAGGCAAGCAAGCTGGATCCGCGGTTTAGCAGGCGTGCCCATGACTGGTATCGAAAGCAATTTTACCCGCAGTTTCTGGCTTGCCTCCATCCGCGTTGGGTCAGGCCTGGCCTGCAGGATCTTCTGCAGAACATACGCAGAAGTGGTGTCCGTACGGCCGTCCTGAGTGATTACTCCTTTGTTAAGGAGCGACTCCAGAAACTTGGCATTGAGCCTACGCTCTTTGATCATCTGGCATCAGCCGAAGACGACGGTCATCTCAAGCCGGGTGTGAGTAGCTATCTCAAACTTGCTAAATTATTTCAGGTCGTACCGCAGCGAATCCTCATCGTCGGGGATAGACCGGAAACCGACGGTGTCGCAGCTCAAGCAATCGGGGCAGCATTCATCCATATTGCATCGTTACAGGAATGGCAAGAATTCACTACACATTTGGAGGCTCGAATCACATGGAACGCTTAAAGCAGTCGCTTTTTTCATGGGGAGTTGCTTGGACTGGTGGACGCGCTTTTGAACGAATGACGGCGGATATGGATCAACCACGAGTTGCCCAAGAGCGTTTGCTCCAGCAAATTCTTAAGAGCAACGCCGAAACCATGATCGGGCGCAAATACAATTTTCAAGAAATCAAAACAGTTCAGACTTTCCAGTCCTCGGTTCCGGTCCATGAGTACGAAGATATCCGTGAGCTGGTCGAGCACGGCACACGAGGCTTTGCTAACACCGTGACCCGCGGGGTGCCGCTCTTCTATGCGACCACCAGCGGTTCAACAGGGCACATGAAATATATACCTATGAGCGAGGAAGCCGAGCGTCGAACCAACGCCTCCTTCTCCAAAGCGACGGCTTATCTGGTTCAAAGAGAATGTCCAGAAGCCCTGACTGGTAAAATACTGCAAATTTCCGGGGCAGCTGTCGAAGGCTACACCGATTGGGGCATTCCCTATGGTTCAGCAACGGGCAACGTCGCCAAGAACGTGTCGAGTCTCGTCCGTTCCCGCTACGCGCTGCCGCCCGAAGTCGCAGCAATCAAGGACGTTCAGCAGCGTTACTATCTTATCCTGCGGCTTTGTCTGGCTCAGAATGTGACCTTTATTGCCACAGCCAATCCCAGCACTCTGCTCATTCTTGCCCAAAAACTTCATGACTGGCAGGATGAGTTGCTTTCGGATTTGGCGCGAGGAACCTGCAAACGATCCCAACTCGCAGATTATTTTGTACGGGTTCCTGATTTCAAACCCCAACCACTGCTGGCAGCCGCCTTGCGCCTATCGATAAGTAAAGATAGCGAAGGCAAGTTGAGGCCCTATCACATCTGGCCACAACTCAAACTTTTAACCTGCTGGACGGGCGGTAATTGCCGGAATTATTTAGATCGCTTGCCGCAATTTTACGGTCAAGTCGCGATCAAAGACCCAGGATATCTTGCCTCTGAGGTGCGCGGAACTCTGCCCTTACGCCTCAACGATCCTGCAGGCGTTCTGACGATCAATGATAACTTTTACGAGTTTGTGCCCGTCGAAGAAATCGATCAGCCGAGCCGTTTTCTTTTAGTCGACGAGCTGGAAAAGGGACGTCGCTACTATATATTCATTAGCAACTTCTCTGGCCTCTATCGCTATAATATTCACGATATTATTGAAGTCACAAGTTTCTATAAGAATACACCCGAAATCGTCTTCGTTCAGAAAGGTAAAGGCATTACCAGCATTACCGGCGAGAAGCTGTTCGAGAATCAGGTGATTGAAGCTGTGCAGGAAACTTCACGGGCCTTGGCAAAAACACCTTCGTTCCACATGACCTTTGCAAATGTCGAGGAATCCCGATACGAAACTTATGTGGAAGGGGATTTTCACGAGGAAGAGCTACCTGCTTTCGCGATCTGTCTCGAAGAAGCCCTCGGACGACTCAATATCGAGTATAAGGCCAAGCGGGAAAGTCAGAGGCTCAAGCCATTGGTGGTCCGCCTCGCTATCCCACGAGCCTATGAACGCTTTAAGCTCTGGCGCGTTCAGCAGGGGGTTCGAGAAACTCAATTTAAGATGACCTATCTCACCCAAGAGAAAAATTTCGTGGGTGTGATAGCGCCTGTATGAGTCTTAAGGCCGATGTTAGGACCAAGATCTGCAGCGTACTTTGCCGTAAGATTGGGAAGCTACGCCGCTGAACCTGTAGCAGTTATTTCGCTGGAGTCACCAGGACTTCGCTACGCCCCATCATATACATATTCATATTCATCCCAGCAGGGCAGTTCGCGGGATCTTTTCCTGCGCACATCACTTGCTGTGCTTGCATCATGATGTTCGAACAGTCGGCCTGCGACTTCCCATCTCTTAGGCATTGCGCCACCTCTTTGTGTATGGCGGCCATTTTTTCATGCTGCGAAGCATCCATCATCGCACCATGAGCCATGCCGCCCCCCATCATGCCTCGGTGCGTAGCTGGGGCGTTCTGTTGAGCGGCTGGGGCTTTTGGTTCAGCTGCCGACGCCATTTGAGTAGTGAGCGGACCCATAACGAGAATTATGGCAGTCAGATATTTTTTCATAACAGTTCCTCGGATTAAAAAGTTAAAAACTGGGACGGTACCCTTGGACCTGCAATCGGCATGCCAGGAGCCGATGCGGGAGACCACTCCGAGATTGGTTCGATTGATGCTCTGCGAGATCCTGTCCGTAGACATGCATCTCGAAGCAAAAATCTCTTGCAGTCGCATGCTTCCTACAGTCTGGATCGTGTCCATTGGTAAATTCTGTGTGAGTGAGAATCTGCATGAGCATGATCCTTTTGCTGCTGAGAGGATGAAAATCCAGCCCCTTCATATGCAGATTGACTGACCACATATGGCTGAATCTCGAAATATTTATTACTGAATTTGCCAAGATTTTCTTAGAATCACGCAGACTGGATTCATTTCAGTCATATGAGCTCGCCCTTTTAACAGGATCAGGATCAAACACTATGGAAATCTTCAGCTCCCCCGAGACCTATCTCAGTCTTATTACCTTGACCGCTATGGAGATAGTACTCGGGGTGGACAACATCATTTTTATTAGCATTCTCGCCAGTCGAGTGCCGGCGCATGAGCGAGATAAAGCCCGACGTTGGGGTCTGACGGGAGCATTGGTCACGCGCCTGATGCTGCTAGGCACAATCTCCTGGATTGTCGGTCTCATTCATCCGCTGTTTTCGATTGCAGGCTATGTGGTTTCGGGGAAATCTATCATTCTTTTCTTTGGCGGTTTGTTTCTCATTTGGAAAGCGACCAAGGAGATTCATGGGAAGTTGGAAGGTGAAGAAGAGGCTCATGAAGATGTCAAGGCGAAGTCCAGTTTGAAAAGTGTGGTCATTCAAATCGCCTTGTTGGATATCGTTTTTTCACTGGACTCGGTGATCACTGCTGTGGGTATGAGCCAGCATCTGATAATCATGATTGCTGCGAATGTCATCGCTCTTGGGGTCATGATTTTTACCAGCAAAAGTATTGGTGATTTTGTGGAGCGTCATCCCACGATTAAAATGCTAGCTCTGTCCTTCCTCATCATGATCGGTCTGGTTTTGGTTGCAGATGCTGCTGGTGTGCATATTCCCAAAGGCTATATCTACTTCGCGATGGCATTCAGTGTGGCGGTAGAAATGCTGAATCTTCGTTCGGCGGCTAAGAAAGCCCAAGCCAAAGCCACTAAGAAGCTGCAAAACACGGCTCATTGAGCAGAATCAAAAATTTTAAACAGCTAAGTAGTTTCTGGCGCTTAAGCGCCAGAAACTATCCAGAGCGTAGCGATGGATCTCGTCGATTACAAGTAAAGCCTGCACCTATAATTCGTCATATAATTCCCGCCTATCGTAATTCATAGCATCAATCAAAGCATCCTT